>DASSWW010000042.1:0-11792 GCA_035704495.1 Saccharimonadales bacterium (SeqCode) | reverse complement strand
GCGAACTAAAAGACGTTTTTGCCAGTAGAAAGCAAACGATTCGAATCGAAAGAGGCAAAGAAGTCCCGGCTGTCTATATCGATGAGTCTCGAATGCGCATGGTGCTTGAAAATTTAATTGATAACGCCAGCAAATACACTGATCATCGTGGCCGTATTTTAATTAGCCTATCACAGACAAAAACACGGGTCATTATTTCGGTAAAAGACACGGGTGTTGGCATTGCCAAACAGGACTTGAAATGTATTTTTAAAAAGTTCAGCAGAATGCCAAACAGATTATCAGACGAGGCTGGCGGTAGCGGACTTGGCCTGTACTGGGCAAAAAAGATTGTTACGTTACATAAAGGCAGCATCCAAGTTATTTCAAAAATTGATGTGGGGACCGAATTTCGGGTAAAAATCCCCAAAGGGACTAACCATGCATAAACTATTGCTCGTCGAAGATGATGCGATTATACGAGAAGCTTTCTCACTCATCTTTACGCTCAATAACTATGAAGTAACAACTGCCGAAAACGGCCAGATAGCCATCGATCTATGCAAAGATAACACCTACGATCTCATCCTGCTGGATGTCATGATGCCGGTACTAGACGGTGTCGGCTTTTTAAAAGAATATACGGCAAACTATCATGATGCTGCAACAAAAATCATTATTATGAGCAATCTGTCTTCGGGCAGTGAACTGTCAATTATCCAAGATTTTGGCGTCGAAAGAGCAGTCCTGAAAAGTTCGCTGAGTCCGAAAGAACTAGTATCGGTAGTGACACAGGTGTTAAAGACAAGTTAACGAGTTGGGCTTGCTCGCCCTTAGCTAATGATGCCGCCTCGTCCCCTAATAAATGCAATGATATTCTTGGTTGCTATCACGCCCAGACCAATCAGGAATGCGCCGGTGAGCAGTGGCAAGAGGTTACTTGCCGTCTCGGGTTCAGACGGTGCGACTGGAATGTTTGCCGTCGTATCAGTTGATGTCGAGGCAACACCTAGGATTTCGGATTCTTTATCAGTATCGGCCGGTGGCACAACTGCCTGCTGCGTTACCGCTGTTGCGATGTTATTCAACAATGGAGCGGTGCTGAGCAATGAGGCGTCTGTCGTATCAGCTGGACTGTCAGCGATAAACTGGAATACTTGATTTGATGCTGGTTTCTGATCGGGTTTGTTTGGCGTGCCGCCACCACTGGCCGCTGGCGGCTGATTACCGCGTTCGGTATCAACTCCAAAGCTGCCGTACCAGCTACCAAAGACGTTGATAAATAAAATCCCAAACCAGTCCGACACACCCATTTGGCTGCCACTAATATTTGCAATATTCGCCGAAGCAGTCGCGTCGCCTGTGGTGGCGTTACCCGCATTCGTATTACTGGCAACCGTCGCATCACCAGATTGAGAATTAAGATTGATATTATTCACAATCTGACTATTATTTTCAGCGTTGATCGTCAGATCAGGTGATGTACTAGTGTGCGATGTCACGCCGTTACCCAGTGCCGCCGCTGTTGCGCCGGTCGGTGCGTCGACAATAATACCTACCCACTCGCCTAGGACGTTAACAAAGACAAGCAAGCTATTGCTGGCAACGACTTGGTGACCAGAAAGATTAAGGATAACGACATTGGTCGAGGCGTCACCTGTCGTAGCGCTGCCTGCGTTGGTATTATTTGCCACTACTGCATCGCCACTGGCTGCGTTCAGATTAACGTTATTGACAATCGACTGCATATTTTCAGAAGTAACTTCTAGGGAGCCCGCAGGTGCCGACGGTGTTCCCGTGTTACTTGCCAGTAGTTCTGGCAGAAAATCTGGTGCAACCAGTATATCGCCGTCCAGGTTGCCGTGAATGTTAATTGTTCCCACAAATGACTGATTAGCGGCAATGATGGAGTTAATGATATTCATTACATTGGCCACTGTATTAGCCGTGCCGGTTGTGGCACTGCCTGCATTTGTATTATTCGTCACTGCCGCGTCACCGCTGCTAGCGTTCAAATCAACATCGTTCGTGATAGTACTAGATGTACTAGCGTTGATGGTCGTATCTGCCGTACTTGCTGGGTCATTTGCCGCGTCTAGCATCGCCTTTAGTAGCATTGGATACAGCATAATATCACCGTGAACATCGCCGTTCACATCGGATACAAAGCTCGCAAATTCAGCTCCGTCTCCGCCAACTGATGAATTAATCGTATTCATAATCGTTGCCACTGCCGACGCATCACCCGTGCCTGCATCGCCCGCTGTAGTATTACGCGTTACCGTCGCATCACCAGTCTGAGCGTCAGAATTCAGATTATTATCGATGGTCGTATTCGTCGTGGCATCAATCGTTTTTGAAGCATCAGCAGCCTGGTCAGTGGTCGTATTCTGCGAAGTAGCCGGTGGTTGGTGTGTGGTTACTGGCGCAGATTGAACAGGTGCAGGTGGTGGTGGCACGGCTTCGTAGCGGCCAGTTGCCGGATTATACTGCCATTTGTCACTATCCCAACGCTTGGTTTCTTCGTTATAGGTATAGGTGCGCTCTGGCTCGACTGGTTCTTGTTGGGTCGTTCTGGGTGGAGGCGTCGGCGCCGCTTGTTGGGCAGCAGCCGTCAGTGGATATCCACCAGCAAGAAGAAGCGCTGCAGTGTAGATGAAACATACTCGAATCGTATTTTTAAACTTGTACATAGGGCGCTCCTTCTTTACGTTAATTACTCGATAAAATCTTGGAGGGAGGGCGAGTGGGCCTGGCCCTCCCTGCGTATCTACGTCTATCTATAGCGTGAAATAGCTATAATCAATCACTTGTCGCAGTGGACTAGTTTTTGATGTGCAGTTTGACAGATGTAGAATTGGTGTTAGATGCGTTACCAGTTACGGCATTGCCACCTGTGGTGTTACCTTCAACTTCAGCGTCACCTGATGAGGCGTACTGGTCGTTAGTATTGGTAATATCGACGTTATTATCATTGTCGATTTCAACAGTACTTCGCTTCTCGATAACAACATGGTTGTCTGAGTCAGGACCAGTGTTCTCGATCACAGCGTGATCGTCACCACCACCGTTACCACCCATGTGATTCATGGCAGCAACTGATGCAGAGTTGTCGATGCTGGCAGAAACAGCGAAATCGTTGTGATTTGCAGCGTCACCAGTTTCGGCATCACCACCGGTAGTGTTATGCTCCACTTCAGCTTCGCCCGTCCAAGCGCTTTGCTCGTTGTCATTCTCGACATCAAGGTCGTTGTCATTCTCGACATCTACTCGTTGCGATGTACTGCTGCGGATAGTGTTGTCCGAGTCAGGACCAGTTGTATCGATAGTTGCTCGGGTTGCTCCTGCAAAACCAGATAGCCCAATCACTAGACCAAGTGACAATACTGCGGCGCCAAATTTCTTTTGAATTTTCATGTTATTCCTCCTTTGTTGGTTAATAATTGTGCTCGGGTGATCGCCCGACCTAGAGAGACGTTCGCACATCTATCCAGGTCGCGTGACCATGCAGCGTCTAGAACGCTGTCATATTTATTTGGTCTCCTCTTTATGAATATCAATATCGGCATCGGTCGAAGATTCTAACTGGATACTGGTCGAGGAATTTGTTTCGGTAGAGCCGGACGTATCGGAATGGATAGAAATATCAACTTTTGTGCGGCCATCCTCGTTCGTGATTACTTTGTGGATTGATCCATTATCAGGCAGCGGTACCGGGTCGCCATTAATTTTTACTTCTGTATTGATTGAATTATCATCAGATGGCGCAATCATAGTTTCGACAGGAGCGGTTACCGGCGAATCGGTCGCCGGCTGTGGTGTAGCTGTATTTAATGACGGGAAGATCATTATTTCAGACGACGTTTCAGCGTACTGTTGTTGCGGGCTCATCCTCGCAAGCGTCGTGACAACACTGTAATACCACCAGCCAAACGCAGCGGCAGGCATCACAAAAAGCGCCACTATGCCAGCGACGCTGAGTGGTTTTTGTTTTAGACCGAGCAGATATGAGTGAAGGATGGCAACGTTTTTTGTGAAACGATTACTGCGAGCGAACAATTTTCTCATCATACTTACCCCCTTTTTCTCAAGTGCCACTCAGAATAGTGAACTAAAGCAAGAATACACCGAAAGAAAGTGGGTTGTATGTGAAAAATTTCACAATAAACGTTATTTTATACATTACGTCAATAAACTGGTCTGGCGACCTCTATAAAAGCAGCGACTTATTTTTCTACTGCTATACTTGTTATAATGACTACGATTAAAAATATCATTATTATCTACAACCCTAACAGCACGGGTGATGGTAAAAAGAACGCTGAATCGCTACAGCAATCGATTGCAGCAATCTCGGACATGCCGGTCACATTACAACCAACGGATTTTGCAGGACATGCCGAAAAAATAGTTCAGCAACTAGACAATTCGGCTGGTACGATTATCATTTCATCCAGCGGTGATGGCGGCTATCACGACGTTATTAACGGCATCCTGTCCCACGGCGAACGCAGTAATCGTTTAATCGCTGGGCTGTTACCATCGGGAAACGCCAACGATCACTATCACGCTGTTCACCACGGCGACGTCGCAACGCGCATTAAAAATGGTGACGTGCGTAGCATGGACGTCTTAAAAATCACGGTCGATGATTGGTCACGCTACGCCCACTCGTATGCAGGTATCGGCTTGACGCCACATATCGGTGAAAAACTCACCGAGGCGACCATTACTCCATTTAACGAGGCCTGGCTGGTTATAAAATACTTTTTTACTTCACGACCAGTCAAAATTCGTGTCGGCGCGACTACCCGGCGCTACGATAGCCTAGTATTTAGCAATATCAAAGGCATGTCAAAATACATGACGCTTTCAAATGATGCTCGGATTAATGATGGTCGTTTTGAAGTAACCGGCAAAAAAGCTGGTTCGTTCGGCAACCTAATCGCTCATCTATTTAAAGCCTCGACGATTGGCCTGACAGGCGAAGCCAAATCGGTAGCTGATTATCACTTTACATCGCTACGGCCATTTGCATTGCAGCTTGACGGCGAAGTCTTTCATTTTAAAGCCGACAGCAAAGTAACCGTTTCGGTCGCTGCCAAAGCACTGCACTACATTATTTAACAACCTACAACGCTGTACTTAGTAAGATAACTTACGTCACGATCTGGTAATCGTTGTTATGCTGTAAATTGTTACAAACCAAATTCTGAAGAAGGAGAATTATTATGGAACAAGGATCAGCAACAACCGGCATCGTTATCTCGGCAATCGTTGCGTTAGCCGTTGGTGGTACCGCGGGCTATGCCATTGGCATGAACATGGAAGCTAACGGTTCAACATCGAACACGGATACATCACAGCAGCAAGCGGCAACGGCCACAAAAGCAGCCGATTTGCGTGTGGGATTAAACAACTTACTACGCGAACATGTCAGCGTCAGCCTGGATGTTACGCGTGATATCGTTGATGACTCACCTGATTTAGCAGCATCAAAAGCCGCTCAGGCAGCCAACGCTGGTGATATCGCTGCAGCCGTTGGAAGCATCTACGGTGAAGAAGCTCAGGCACAAATCACTGAACTGTTTGTCGATCATATCGAACAGTCAAATGCCTATGCAGCCGCCGTTGAAGCGGGTGATGAAGCCGCTCAGGAAGCAGCCCTTGTTGAACTGCGTGAATATCTAACTGATATCGCTGCATTCTTTAGTGGTGCTATCGAGGGATTGCCACAAGATACTGTTTACGCACTTCTTGAAGAGCACGAAACGTTACTAAATGATTCGGTCACAGCGTATGCTGCCGGTGACTTCGCTCGTTCATACGAACTAGAACGTGAAGCGTTGACACAAGTCAGTAGTATTGGTGACGCCCTCGCAAAAGGTATCGTCAACACCAAGCCAGATATGTTCTAAGTAACCGCTTAGTTCTACTCTGCAAATAATGATAGAGCCGACAGATTGTCGGCTCTATTTTAGTGGAGTTGGGATAAAGAGTGGTCTATATAGCTTCGTATTCCTTTTGGATCATAGGCTTTTGCATACGCTTGTATGACTTGGATGGTCGGGCCTCATCGTTAAAGATATTATTATGACGATGTTTTGTTCGTGACATGAATCTAATACTCCTTTGTTGCTATATAGATTAAATTAACTAAACAAGTGCGGCTTTAGCGTTTTAATAACGGGAAAAAAGCGAGTCGACGAAAAGTGAATCCGAACTTTTTTGCGAGATTCTTTTGTCGTATCCATCAATTCTGGATACTGCTGCGTTTTTCGTGACATAAACGCTTGGATCTTTTGATCAAGTTCTTCTTCACTATATTGTTTCATAGCTTTCTCCCCTTACTTTTACACTTACCCACACTTGGTGTCTATTTTCAGCGCTAGATTTGCCTGGCTGAATGTTTACTACTATAGCGCTTATTGTTACGGCGCTATATGAATAAAATTACATAAAAAGTGTAATAATTTTCACAAATAAATAAAATACACCTCTGACCGATGCTAGTGGTCAGAGGTAAATATTAAACGGGTTCGTTCGTTGCCCAACGAGCAGTGATTTAATTGCTAATGTCAGTCACCATTTTAAGCAGTTCTTTTGGCGAAGCCCACGCCTTTAGAACGTAGCGTTCGGCGCCTAGTTCATAGGCCTCATCGACTTCTTGTTGCATATCATAATTACTAAACACAATAATTTTGACATCTTTATGGTGCTGCTTTGGTTGATAGGCTTTTAAAAAGTCGATACCATCCATGACCGGCATACGTAGGTCTAAAAAGATAATATCTGGATCTTTTTCGCCAGTCAGTTGCAGCGCCTCTTCGCCGTTACGGGCGACGCGTGTTGGATAGCCAGCACTTTCGAGTATCATTTTATAAGCTTCACTAAGAGCTGCGTCATCTTCGACAACAAGGATGTTTGGGATAGTTGGTTTCGTCATAATTTCCTCAGCTTTATTTATTATTTAATCATCATGGCGTTTTAACCGTACTCTCTAGCATAGTGGCAGAACGAGACTTAGGCAAGTGGATTGTAAACGTCGTTCCTTTGTCTGCGATTGACTGGAAGGTAATTCGTCCTTGGTGCAAGTCAATAATCTTCTTTGCCCAGTACAACCCCAGACCCGACCCACCAACCCGTGTCGACAATGGATTATCAATGCGCGAGAATTTTTGGAAAAGCCGGTTTTGATCTTCGGGCTTTATCCCGACGCCGTTATCGGCAATACTAATCTGCACCTCCTCGTCTGTTTCGGTTAACTCAACTGTCACTGTTTTATCCGCGCCAGAATATTTACTGGCGTTATCAATCATATTTTCCAGTACCATGCGAATGGTGTCGTGGTCAAAGTAGAGTTTGAGATTTGTCTCGACCGGCTGAAACACCACTTTTTGGTGTCGGGCCTGAAACGTAGCTCGCTGTTCTTTAATAACATCTTTAATCAATGCAGTCAGGTTGACATTCAACTTTCGTAGTTGGACTTTTCCAGCATCAACTTGAGCGACTTTTAATAGATCCGATACGATACTTAGTTGACGTTCGTTGCTTTCGTTTGCTTTGTGTAACATATCCATTTGCGACTCGCTCAGTTCACCGACAAAGCCTTCGAGTACCATTCCTAGGTACTGTTTGACTCCAGTTGCTGGCGTACGTAACTGGTGCGAAGCGAGTGAAATAAACTCGTCCTTTGCCCGATTCAGTTCAATCAAGTGGTTCAGACGTTGGGCTTCCACCTGTTTGCGTTCTAACGAATAATTGAGCGTCCGCGCCAGCAATTCGGCATTGAATGTACCTTTGACCAAATAGTCAGCCGCCGCCAGCTTCATTGATCGCTTTTCAATTGTTTTATCGCCCACGCCAGTCAGCAAAATAAACGGTTCGGCACGTTTGTATGGCTGCGCAAATTCAAGCAACTCCAAGCCAGTGTTTGCACCTAAACGGTAATCGATGAGATAGATATCATATTGCTTATGTGTAATCGCTTTTTTTGCCTCGTCATAATCAGAACACCAGCTCAGCACAAACGGCGAATCAGGAATATGCGCAAAGACACGCTTAATAATCAGATAATCATCTTCGTCGTCGTCAATCAGCAATACTTTAATGCTATTATTTTTCGTGGTGTTCATTAGCCTGAGGAAGCTCCACAATCTCAAACCAGTACATACCCAGAGTGGTCATTACTTTAATCAGATTATCAAAGGTGACTGGTTTGGTGATAAACGAATTACTGCCGAGTTGATATGATTTATAAATATCTTCTTCGGCTTTTGAGGTAGTAAAAATAACGATGGGAATATCGCGCAATTCGGGGTCGGATTTGATCGCCTTTAACGCTTCGCGGCCATCCATTTTTGGCATGTTCAAATCCAGCAAAATAACGCCTGGCCGCACGGTTGCCGTTTTTTCATAAGAACCACGGGCATGCAGATAATCAAGCAGTTCTTCGCCGTCTTTGACGCGGATGAGCGTATTTAGTAACTTACTTTCTACCAAGGCTTTTTTGGTCAACAAAAAATCGTCATCGTCATCGTCGGCCATCAAAATAGTAATCGGGTCTTTATGCGCGGTCATGTGGTTGCTCCTTGTGATTTATAGGAATTTTAAATGTAAATGTTGATCCCACGCCTACTTTACTTGTCGCTTCTATTGTACCACCATACCGTTCAGCAATCCTGCGACAAACCGCCAGACCAATGCCCGTTCCACCATAGGGCGAGTCGCGGCTGTGGAGGCGTTGAAAAACCGAAAAGATTCGATCCAGATATTTTTCATCAAACCCAATCCCGTTGTCGATGATACATATCTCGTAGTTGGTATCTTTTTTCTCACGAGGCTTGGCCGAGATCGTTATGTCAGGTGCTTCGTCGTCTTTGTGGAACTTGAGTGCGTTACCAATAAGATTTTGAAATAGTTGACGCATATGGGTGGGGTCTGCCCAGACAACTGGTAGTTTTTCTATGGTGATTTTGCCCTCGTTGGCCGTAACACTCGTCTCTAGATCACCAACAACGTCTTCGATAGTCGTGTTCAAATCAACAGGGATGTTAGGCTGATCTTTGGTAGTAACACGCGAAAACGATAACAAATCTTCGATTAAAACACTCATGCGCGAAGCGGCGCTACGCATTCGTGTTAAATACTCTGCGCCATCTTTTAGTGTGTCCTTGTATTCACTATCCAATAAATCGCCAAATGCCTGAATTTTGCGTAGCGGCTCTTGCAAATCATGCGATGCGACGTAGGCAAAATCCTGTAACTCTTGATTACTGCGCGCTAAATCTTTAGTATATTTTTGTAAATCGCGTTCTGCTTTTCGTCGTTTTCGAATTTCTTTTTCCAGGCCGTCGTTTGTTTCCACTAGTTGCTTTGTGCGCTCACGCACGCGCAGTTCTAGTCGTTCGTTCATGGTTTCCATCTGGTGCTGTAAACGTTTTCGTTCTTTGATTTCATGCTGCGCGGCTTGATACAAATTAGCATTCTCGACTGCCATCGCAGCACGGTTTGCCAGGCTCTTTGCCACCTCTAGGTCGGCTGGCTTGTAATGCACACGCGATTCAGTGGTAATAAACGTAATGGCACCGATTGCTTTGTCGTTAATTTTTAACGGCACAATCATGACCGATTTAAACCCAAGACTACGCAACAGCTTCAGCTCTTCTTTACTTTTCGCGGACGCCACCAGCATTTCATCAGGAATGTCTGGGTAGTATTCTGGCTCGCCAGTCCGGATTACCTTCGGCACCCCACTAGGCTCCTCCATATCAGGCGCGCCCTGTTCTTCGCGTAACTGCTTTGCCCAGGCGATTTTTTTCGGATCTTTGTGTGCAACGGTAACTTGTTGTAGTTGTCCGTTATCGTCGAGTAAATCAATAGTGCACCAGTCAGCCATATCTGGTACAACCATTGCGGCAATATTGCTGAGTGTCTTTTTATAATCAAGTGTAGCGGCAAATTGCGCGCTTGCTTTGGTTAAAAAGCCTAGCCTATTTTCATTGTTTTTTCGCTCGGTAATATCAATGGTTACTCCAGGAAAACGTACAGGTTGATTGTGCTCGTCGGTCTCGACTTGTCCGCGCGCAACTACCCAACGAACATCACCCTCATTATTAATCGTACGGAATTCATTTTCATACACACTACAGTCTTTTACCGCACCCATGATGAGTTGGTGACTCCTAGCTCGGTCGTCAGGATGAATGGCATCAATAAAATCTTTCAAAGGCACGCCTGCTTTTGTTTTTTCTGCCTCCAACCCAAACACGTCCGCTAAATTGGCGTCGCCTACGACTGTTTCGCTGGCAATATCCCAGACCCATGTGCCAATAAAGCCCCTGGACAAAGCTTGACTGAGCTGATATTGTGTCAGTTCGAGTCGTTGCTGAGACAGGACTTTATCGGTAATATCCTCTGCTACTTGATAGACTGCAGTCACCGCACCATCATCGTCCATAACGGGGTGTTGAATCACACTCCAGTATTTTGGAACAAGCTGACCATTCGAATCTTTTAAATCATAGTGCAAGTCAGGCATCGCATTAGATTTGCCGGTCCGTATGACTTTTCGTATTGATTTAATAAACTGGGTATTGGCGTTTTTGTCAGCCTCTTTCGATGTATCTGGAAAGGCTTCTAGCGCGGATTTACCAATAACGTCTTCTCGTTTCAGCATACTCATGTCGGCATGGGCTTGATTTTCTTCAATAATCGTAAAGGTGGGATCATCAACTGCAAAAACAATGTAGGGAGTAGCGAGTGATTGAAATATTTTTTCGTGATTAATAATCATTTTTGTCGATGAATTCATAGCCCTCTTGTCGTACGACGCATGACGCCGTCCGTCCTTTAAAAAATAATTATACGTTTGTTTTGACATGACGCCACCATACACGTCACCACACAAATAAAGATAACAGCTCCTCTATTCACGTAGTGTCGATCACGTAACGATACATGGTGCACACATTGGCCTGTCGCTTTACCCATCGTAACCGTCTCCATGTAATATAACTGTGAAATATCTTACAAAAATGGTTTTTCGTGGAGGCTTTTTGTCACGACTGCGCGCCACCCGGTGCCTGCAACTCCTGCTCTACTTGCGCTTCCAAATTTTGGATGTAATCGCTCGCCACAGCTTCGTTCCATAGGCCTTCGCCAGTTTTAACAATGTTATCAATATGGTAATCAACTGGATCATCATATCCTTCAATCTCCGTTTCCATGGGCGCACTTTGATCGGCGCGTAACCTGTTAAGTGCCGCTTGTATTTTTTGTCTGGCGTCTGCTTGAGTCATCTATCTATCCTCCAACTATAGAAAATAGTATATGGATAAATCCCTGATATGAATGTGAGAAAAATTACATATATGAAAAACCGCCGAATGAGCGGCGGTTTTTTGCATTATCAGCAAGTTCGTCAATGTTATCTACGGTTGCTGTGTCGTGGGCTGCTGTGCTGGTGGCGCTGTCGTGGTGTCAGTGTCATCTTCGTCGACTCCGTCTGGACCAGTATCAAGTGCCTCGGCACCATTCTCGATACCTTGTTCAATCGTCTGGGCTGATTCCTGTGCGGCTTCTTGAATACGTTGGTCAAGTTCGGCACCCGTTCGTTCGTATGCCATCCAGGCTAGAATAATAGCAATGATTGCAACAATAAGCGCGATGATCGAAACTGCACCAGCAAATCCGTGTTGTTTGTCGTGATTCATATATGTGTCCTTTCTTATGGATGATGTATATCCCTAAGGTACCAAGTCTTTGCTCGTCTTTATATGAAATATCTTACAAAAAGCGCTGTTTTTTTGCCC
>DASSWW010000057.1:0-8634 GCA_035704495.1 Saccharimonadales bacterium (SeqCode) | reverse complement strand
ATAAGGAGTTACCTATATGTCACACGTTAAAGCAGGTGGTTCAAGCAAGAACATCCACAACAACGCCGGCCGACGCCTTGGCGTAAAACGCTTTGGTGGTCAGACTGTTCGTACTGGCGAAGTACTCGTCCGACAGACTGGTTCTACTAAAGTTGCCGGCCCTGGCACCTTTATCAGCAAAAACTTTACTATTCACGCAGCAGTTGATGGCGTCGTTGAATTTGGCAAAGTAAAAAAAGGCCACTTTACTGGCAAAAGCGTTCCTCGCACCCAGGTAAGTGTTAAATAATTACAACTTATTTAAATACTAAAATATCCGCCCAATAAAGGCGGATATTTTCTATAACGACTAATATCTATTCTTCACCTTTAAATTCACCGCCGGCAAGTCGAACCACATCGTGGCCGAACTGCTGCTTGTCTTCTTCGGTAAGCTCCTCTATGTCTTCGTGGCTTTCGGCTCCTGGTACTTCGTCGATGACAGCTTCATTATCATTCTGTACTGGAATATCTTCTTGTTTATCAGTCCATTCAACTGGGACGTGAATCATTGGTTGGTCTGGGTGTTTTTGTTCGTTCATAACTTATTTTTGACTACTTTCTAATTTATCTGATTTGTTTACTAATCGCAAAGCAACGTCGCCAATCGGTCGAGTTGTAGACGATGGTGCTTGCTCGCCATCTTCTTGCCTTTCGACAGCTTGGTTCTCTTCCATATCTAAACGTTCGAATTGTGCTAATTCTTCTTCTTTCACCCATTTGTGCAGTGACATTCCTTCACCGTTGTCGTTGACGCTTTCTGGAGTAATACTCACTACCTCTACCATACGATCGGTCGTTGGATGGTTATGATCGTCGAACGAAGCCTGTTCATTCAGTTCGATGCGTCCGGTTAGCACCATGGCGTTTTCGCTACCGTTGTGATCAGGAATCATATAGATTCCCTTGTCCACATAGCCTTCTTTTAGGCGGCCGACTAAATTGTCGCCTACGCCAATATGATTTTTTTGGTCATGCAAGCGTACGTTTTTATCCGCTTCAGGATAAACGGTTGTCTTGACGATTGTACTGGGGTATTTGTTTGGTTTTTCTGACATTATTTTTTATCTTTGTTTATGTGATAGTTTGACTATACCATAAGCCTGATAAAAAAGCAACCCCCTAGTGGAGGTTGCAGGTGTAAATGTTGCTAAATATCGACTAGTTATCCATGTCTAAATGATGTTTGACACGTTCTACGACATCACCAATAACGACTTGCGATTTAACCAAATAATCATCAACGCCCAACGCTTCGGCGCGTTCTTTGTCTTTTGGCTGGCTAAGGGCGGTCAACATGATAATGCGAATATCGGCAGTATCAGTCGTGTTACGCAATATATCTAATACATCAAAACCACTAATTTTTGGCATCATAGCGTCCAGCAAAATTAAGTCTGGTTTGTATTCAATAGCGGCAGACAAAGCTTCTTCGCCGTTATTCACCTCTTTGATATCAAAATCTTCTAATTCTAAACGGGATTTATAGACCGCCGCCAGCGCCGTATCGTCTTCTACAAGTAAAATCTTTTTCTTTGTATCCATATCTTCCTCTATAGTACTACAGTGTTTACAAAAAGCACAAGCTTCGCTTATTCTAGCTGTTTTTTGGCTGCTTTCATCTGTGGATCATTACCAGCATTGACGTCTTTGGCATCTCGAACGACTTTTTTATCTGGTGCTATTCCCTCTTTGGAAATATTTTTACCATCCGGTGTGTACCAACGAGCAATCGTTACTTTTAATATCGCACCGTCCGCCAAATCAATCACTTGTTGCACGGTGCCTTTGCCAAATGTCTTTTCGCCAATCAGTATCGCAGCATCGTGGTCCTGCAACGCACCGGCCACAATTTCGCTAGCGCTAGCGCTACTACCGTCTACTAGGACAACTGTTGGAATACCAGCGAGGAGTGGATTACTGCCCGATTTTAAGGTATCTACTACCTCGCCGTCCGACCGTTCTGTCACGACGACTTTATTATCTAGCCACAGCCCAGTCACGTCCTGTGCGGCGTCCAGATAGCCCCCACCATTTCCTCGTAGGTCTAAAATAACACCTGTAACGTTTTGCTGCACAAACCGCTGGGCTGCCTGACGCGCCAACGTACTGGTTTCGGCGTCAAAGCGAGTAATCGTCAAAATACCAACGCCATTTTCAACGTTACTTTGAACGCTAGGATTATTAACCGTGTCACGTGTGACGGCAAAATCTTTTACCTCACCACCACGAAGTACCGACAGCTTGACGGTCGTGTCTACCTCGCCGCGTATCTTTTCAGCTGTTTCTGCTGCTGTTAAATCAGAAACGGATTGTCCATTAACCGCCGTAATAATATCACCCGCTAGCAGTCCTGCTCGCTGTGCAGGGTTATCGGCCAAAATACGAACGATTGTTGGTTGGTCATTGCGAATACCGATTTCGGCACCAATCCCCCCGCCAATATTACCCGACAGGTCATTCCGAAACGCTTCGGCTGCTTCGGCGTCCATATAGACCGTATATTCGTCCCCGGCTGCTTCGACCAAACCACGATTTGCGCCCTCGATCAACTTGTCCGCATTCAAATCACCGTCATAGTTTGCCTTTAATTCTTGGTAAACTTTTTGTACGCTACTTAGGTCGAGTGTGCCTGTTTCTACCTGAAAGCCAAAAAGTGGCGCAACCGATCCGACTATTTCGTTTCCACGCGTGCCGGCCACAAACCCAACAATCGCCACAATAGCAATTGTCAGAAAATAGATGTTTTTTGATATACCGCTTGGGCGTGTCGTTGGCGTCGCCATAGACTTTTTACTGGATGACACTATATTCCCCTGTTCTGTTTATAATAGCTCTTACAATTATAACGTACTCGGTTGGGAGTACGCTATATATTCAAAGTTGATTCGCGTTTTTATCCGCCAAAGTAAATGTACTGATCAAAGAACGAAGTTGGCACACGCCATACCGAGTATTCACCTGTCCACCCAGCATTAAACTGAGAAATAGTCATTGTACCATCGCCATGGACCGCTTCTATCCAACCAACGTGCCCATATGGCGCAGTGTTTTGCACGCCAACTGTTCCGGCTGCTGGTACACCGTTCACTTTAATGCCAGCTGCACGAGCGTTTTCGTCCCACTGATTGGCATTACCGATACCACCCCAAAATGGCATATTACCGTAAGTGGAATCGACTTTCCATGCGGCGTAGCTAACACACTGTCGGCTATACATACCCCAATCATCAACATAGGCGTTCATCGGCGCATTGCGCCATACGGCAGGATAACCACCGCTATTTGGGTCACCAGGCAACGCAACAAAGCTTCCGCCGCCAGCCTGCTGTGCGCGAGCTGCAATTGCTGCTGCTTGTTCGGCGCGAAGTTGTTCAACTTCTGCGTTTTTTTCTGCTGACATTTGTTGATAGGCAGCTTCTTCACCCTTTGTCTTGTCAAGGATATTCTGGCGTTCATTTTCTTTCGCAACGAGGCTTTGGCGCTGATTCTTTTGATCGGCAATCACTCGAGTCACGTCGGCTTTTTGTTCTTCAAGTTCTGCTTTTAACTTTTTGATAGTATCAATTGTTTCTTGTAGCTGGTCGCTTACCGAGGCACGGTATGATTGCTTGTCGACATAATCACCAATGTTATTACTACTTGCTAGCATTTCTAGTGGAGAAATACTATTATCGACATACATATCAGCGATAGTAGTTCCTAGCGCATCTTTATTATCAGCGATTTTTTGCTCGTTGGCTTTGATATCAATAATCAATTGATCATGTTTTGCCTGACTAAGGTCAAGTTGTGCCTGGATTGTCGCTTTTTCTGCACTCAATCGAGCTAATTCGTTTTTGAGCGTATTTGCTTTTTGACGCAGTTCGCCGGCACGTGCCTGATATTGATCGACAAGATTTAGTTTCGCATTGATTTCAGCTTCAAAGTCGCGTGCGTTCGCGATTGATCCCATTTGAATCGGTGTTGCGACGGCCATTAATACAGCCGCAGCCACAAGTATTGATTTTGTGGTTAATCCTTTGGAAACTGGTGTGGTGGACCGTTGTTTCATTACTTCCATTATAGCATAAGCACGATTGCACTGTCAATAATTATGATTACTGTTTTATATAAATTAAATCTTTAGGTAACGACGAGTAGCGAGTAACGACGAGATCACCCCAATCAACCCACCCAAGATAACCATCGCCAGTAGAACCAGACCGATATAATCAGTCGTAAGAACCAATGTGCTTTCGACACTAACGCCGTAACTAAGGAGTTTTTCGCTTGATGCTTGTAACAGTATAACGCCTAAAATTGTCGCAATAACAGCGGCGATGAATCCGTATACCACTGCCTCGACCAAAAACGGTCCACGAATAAAGTTACGATCAGCCCCAATCAATTTCATCATCTGAATCTCGTCTTTACGATTAAAGATCGCCATACGAATCGTATTAAAAACGATTAACGACGAGATCGCGACAAAGACAACGCTGGCAAGCAGCCCAGCCTTTTCGGCAAAGCCTACCCAGCGCCCAATATTCTCGATAGCCGAGCGTCGGTCACCTGCAAACGATGGTTCTCGGTTCGGATCGATATTATCTTTTAACGAATCGTTATTATCGACAAACTCGCGTAGTTCCGTGGTGTCGTTGATATCAACTACCTTGATTCGGAACGTTCCAGGAAACTGATTCGTCGCTTGATTTAACGCTTCAAGCGTTCCAGCATCACCTTTGTTGTTCTGCGCAAAAGCCTCTTGAGCCTCTTTGGGGCTAACATAGTCTACCCGAGTGACCGATGGTAATTCTTTTAGATCAGCTTGAATCGCTTTCACTTCCTCGTCGCTTGTATCATTTTTGACATATATCGACATGTCTACTTTGTCGCGAATTTCACCAACCGTATCAAGCAGTACATTACGAGCAGCAAATGTAGTAAAAACGACCAGCAGTGTAATAGTCATCACCGCCGTTGCAGCAATTGTTAACCAAGCATTACGGCTAAAGTTATTGATACCATAGCGACACATACGAACAAACGTCAGCCACTGGCGACGTTTGCGCTTTTGCTGTGCGAAGGTTTTTGCGTCTAACTTTCGTTTTACCATAATTATTGTTTATAACTCCCCTGTGCTTGGTCACTGCTAATCTTGCCATGTTCTAATGTGACAACGCGGCGCTTTAGCTTGTTAACAATATCGACATTGTGGGTGGTTAGCAGGACGGTCGTTCCATATTTATTAATCTTTTCGAGTAACCGAATAATATCCCAGCTGTGTTTTGGGTCTAGGTTACCAGTTGGCTCGTCGGCAATTAAAATTTTCGGCTGGCGTACCACGGCGCGGGCAATCGCCACGCGTTGACGTTCACCACCTGACAGCATGTGCGGAAAGCTTTTTTCTTTGCCGGTCAGTCCAACTAATTCAATTACTTTTGGGACGGTGTTTTTGATTTCGCGGTTAGTCATACCTGCAATCTCTAATGCAAACGCAACGTTTTCAAACACCGTTCGCTGTGGCAATAGTTTAAAGTCCTGAAACACCACGCCGATTTTACGGCGTAACAATGGAATGTGTTTGTCTTTTAATGTATCGTAGTCGATACCGCCAACAACAATTTTGCCGCTAGTTGGCTTTTCTTCGCGGGTTAACAAACGTAGTAGTGTCGTTTTACCTGCACCACTGGTGCCTACTAAAATAACAAATTCTTTTGGTTCGACATGTAAACTGATGCGGTTTAGTGCCGGTTTTGTATTTCTACCATATGACTTTGTGACACGATCTAATAAAATCATTACTTTAGTTATTATAGCATAAGCATCGGTAAAAAACTCAACCCCCAGTCTGAACGACTGGGGGTATAAGTTTGACTAAATAATAAATAGATTAGCGACGGCTCCCCTCGAATCGTTCAAGGTGACAAGCTATGTCAGAAAGAGCGAATTTGGCTTTTGAGGAATCGATTCGAGCAACTATTCCGAAAGCAAACAAACTGTCCCATGCAAAGTATATCTTGCTGTCACGGCCAATATACACCTCACCACCCTGCCATTCTTTATCAGGCGGACTAAACATACTTTTACTGCTCACCTCACCCAAAGAAATCATCAGTCGCTTTTGTCCCGTCCAGCGAATTCTCATCCACTCTCCCTTTGATGACCAGTGCTCATCAGGAAACCTCACATAGATGCGTTGGGCCGCTTGTTCGATGCGAAGTATGTCGTGGGGAGCATCTGACGCACGCTGTTGCCTTAGTTTGCGCTTCTTCTCTTTACGGACCTGTTGTTGTTGCTTTTTGATAAGCTGCTGCTTACGCTCAAAACTGTCCACAGGACTATCCTTACTATTCAGACTGTCAAACTCCAATTCGGAGCGACAGCAGATGAATCCATGGCCCGTATAGACCACGAAAATATTTCGTCGCTCGACGAAATCTAAAGTTTATTATACTGCTTTATGATAGAAATAGCAATTTCTAGACATCGCTCTGCTCGAGATAGGCTGTCATAAAATCGTCGAGCTTGCCGCCCAACACACCACTAGCATCGCGGTCTTCATGTTTAGTGCGCGTATCTTTGACCATAGTGTACGGATGCAATACATAGTTGCGAATTTGACTTCCCCAGCTGGCAGATTCGGTCGCCTGCAAATCGCTGATGCTCTTGGCATGTTGTTCTAGCTGTAATTGTGCCAGTTTTGATCGAAGAATCTTCATCGCTGTTTCGCGGTTTTGCAACTGTGACCGTTCATTTTGAATGGCAACAACAATACCTGTTGGTATGTGCGTCACTCGCACTGCGCTGTCTGTCGTATTAACCGACTGGCCGCCATGGCCGCCCGCCCGGTAAACATCAACTTTCAAATCTTTGTCATCAATCGCTACTTCGTCTGGCGTGGTAATTTGTGGCAAAATATCAACCAATGCAAAACTGGTTTGGCGCAAATTATCACTATTAAATGGACTCAAGCGAACCAACCGATGAACACCATTTTCGGAACGTAATTTTCCATAGGCATACGGGCCGGTTATTTCAATGACACTACTTTTTATACCTGCTTCGTCAGCCGCAGAACGTTCGACAATTGTTGTTTGCATGCCAGCTTTTTCTGCCCAGCGCAAATACATACGTTCTAGCATTTCTGTCCAATCCTGTGCGTCAGTACCACCCGCCCCAGCACTCAGCCGAATAATCGCATTGTGATCATCGTACGGTCCGTTAAATAATAGTTCTTTTTTGCGTTCGTTTAATTCGGTTTCTAAAGCGCCGATTTGCGTATCAAATTCTGGCAATAAACTATCGTCGCCTAGTTCCATTAATTCACGTATATCATCAGCCTGACTACGTAAAATTTGCCATGGCTGGACAGTTGCCTGCAGGGCCGCAAGTTGTTTGCTTTTTTCCTGCGCATACGAAGGGTTGTTCCAGATTTCTGGCAAAGCTAGTTCAGTCTCGAAACTAGCCAACTGTGCAGCTTTATCGTCAATTGCTAGTTGGGTATACGCACTAGCAATTGACTGCCGTAGCGTATTAAGCCGCTTTAGTAATGGCTGCATATTGCCTCTCCGTTCTTCTTTTTTACCATTGTAACAGAGTCACAGTGCGTTGACTGCGTTGATAAATTGATCGCCACGATCGCTATAATTTTTGAACATATCAAAGCTGGCGCAGGCTGGGCTAAGAATAATGACATCGTCTAGTCTCGCCATACTAGCAGCCACTTGAATTATTTCACTCATGCGGGCCGATGAAACGTATTCTACTTCGCCCGTAAACTTACTCGCCCTAATCATATCCGCTAGACGTGGTCCAAGCTGTCCAATTGCTACTACTGCCCGCACCGAAGCATCACCAGCAATGGCTTCAATCAGTGAAGTATAATCAGCGCCTTTATCAGAACCACCTATAATCAACACTTTTGGTCGGTTGAATGATTTTATTGCTGCAATTGCACTACCGGGCGTTGTCGCAATGCTGTCGTCGTAATACGACACATCATCAACGTTACGAACAAATTTAAGCCGATGCGGCAACCCATCAAAATCAGCCAAACCCTGGGTAATCGCTGTTGGATCTTGGACATACAACCACGCGGCATCGATTGCCGCACAGGTGTTATCTTGATTGTGTGCCCCTGGTAATTGCAACGTAGAAACCGAACACAATTTTTGTTCACCATACCAAATATGTTCATCAATAACATGTGCTGTTTCGTTCGATGGAAAGGCTGTGCGGTGCGCTTTTGATGCCTTGGCCACCGCACCAGAATGCACGTTTGATTCGTTATAAATCGTTATATCTGTGTCAGTTTGAAAGCGAACGATGTTGCTTTTAGCGTGCAGGTATTCATCAAAATTTGCATGAACATCTAAGTGATCTGGTTCAATCATCAGTACGACAGCGATGTGCGGCGATGCCACACTATCCCATAACTGAAAGCTACTTAATTCGTATACTACAATATCTTCAGCGTTAATCTGCGATAGAATGTCCAGCGCGGGCACACCAATATTGCCAACCAAATGCACGGTTTTACCACCAGCACGCAAGATGCTAGCAATCAAACTACAGGTCGTTCCCTTGCCTTTACTACCAGTCACACCAATA
>DASSWW010000051.1:0-4464 GCA_035704495.1 Saccharimonadales bacterium (SeqCode) | reverse complement strand
ATTTCAATCTCTTTTTTGTTGAACGTATTTTTCACACCTTTTGGATAAGTTTGAATTCCGTTTTATGTTTTGCTAATACTTTACGATAAGCTCACAAACACCTACAATCAGGGTATGTCCATACTCGTCATACGCCATGGTTTATCAGAAGCTAATAATCGAGATAACTACGGGACGCCTGCGTTTGGAAATCCCGAAGCTCCTTTGATGCCTATGGGCAGAAAACAGGCTGCTGCACTAGGCAAACTACTTGTCAAAGATTTTGGCGTAGACCTTGCGAACGAGCCAGTTGCAGTATCAACGATGCGCCGCACCCAAGAAACGGCAATTGCAGCCGGTTTTACAGGACTTCACCTTTACCCAGAACTCAATGAAGAAAAAGGCAATATGACCGATGCCGAAACGAGGGCCGCCTTACAAACAAGACAACCACCTGAAGCAACCCTTGCCGCCGCAAGACTATTAATAGAACATCCGCCCGTAGAGAAAATATGGATTACCCACGCTTTGCTGATAGCCACGATTTGTCAGGAACTTGGTGTATATCAGAACGAACGATTTACTCCGAAATTTTGCGAAGTAAGAGAACTTCCACTTTAAGTGAGATCATCTAAATATAGTATGTTTCCCTAGTCCGTGGTAATGTATAAAGATTAAAGACAATATGTTCTAATATTACTATAACTACAGCATACCGCTAGAAAAGACCTACCCTTATGAATTTTAACAACCGAGATATCCTGGTCGCCTTTCGGCTGCCGCTCATTTTTATTGTAGCCGCCGGCCTGTTGGCTGTTATCGTAATGATTATTACGACGAACGCCAGCTTGGTTAATGCCGCTAGCCCTACTTTGACGTGCGGCACAAGCGAAGTAAATATCGTTGCGCATCAGGACGATGACATTTTATTTATGAACCCCGATATTCACGATAGTATTCGACAAAAACGATGTGTTGAAACGGTATTTTTGACTGCTGGTGAATGGAACGGAACTAGTACTATGACACGAGAGCAATATGCGTCATCACGCATGAAAGGCACCCGTGCAGCCTACGCTTCGATGGCAAATGTTGCCGATAATTGGACACGCACCGTAACGACAATTAACGGCCGCAGTATCGAAACAGCCAGATTGGTCGGTGCACCACATGTCACCTTGCTATATCTGCATATTCGCGACGGTGGTGATAGTGTCAGTCGAAACAGCCTGATTGGTTTGTATAAAGGCGACCAAACAAGCATAGCGACCATCGTACCCAGCGACTCACCAGTAGATGTGTCATCGTTGACGTATACTAAAGCCAGCTTGAGTCAAACGCTGTTATCGATCATGCAAGACTACAAAGCAACGGTTATTCGCACCCAAGATTATCTGCCCGATCCTCGCTTGCAAGCGAATCATAAAGACCATATCCACGGCGCGTTATTTGCCATCGGTGCCGCCAGAAACTACACGGGTGTTAATGGTAATTCGCGCGTCAATACGGTGACGTATCGCGATTATAATATGGTTCAATCCCCAGCAAATTTGAACACCAGCCGAAAAAACATAAAAAACAGGCATCTGAACGCCTATAAAGCACACGATTCTATTTTTGGCATCCCCGGAACACAGAGTATGGTTGCCAGTCGCATGTATTACCGTTGGCCTGTGGCTCCAACGTGGACGGCGATTAACAAAGGCGGCAAGTTGCAAGCATTTGATGTTCAGAACGGCAAATTAATGACATGGAAGCAAGACGCGGCGGGTAAATGGTCGGGGATGCAAAAGCTGGGTAATAGTGGATTACAGCCGGGCGTTGGTGTTGGTACGAATAGTGACGGTACACTGCAAGTTTTTGTGGTCAAACAAACAATTAATAGTCAGGGCGTGGTGCGCCAAGACGTGCAGTACAGAAAACAAACAACACCAGGTGGATCATTCGGAAGCTGGAAAAGTTTGGGCAATCCTGGGCCGCATGCCACTACCGGAACCTATGACATCGGTACGCCATCGGCTGTGTTAAATGCTGATGGACGCATGGAAATATTTTTAAAAGATTCGAATGGTAATTTGTCGACGATTTACCAAACCCGATCTGGCAGGTATAGTTCGTGGGTGAATCTGGGCGGGAGTGGTGCGCTGATGGAAACACCAGCATCGATACTGCGAAAAGACGGTAGAATTGAAGTTTTTGCGGCGACACGTGGCGATGTGAAACATTGGCTACAGCGTGCGCCAAATTCGACGGTTGTTTATGACGGCACGTTTACATCGGCACGCGCCGTCGGCACGCCAAGCGCCGGCTTTAATCAAGATGGTCGACCAGAGATTTTTTATCGTCGCGCCGGAACAGGAAGAGTCCATACGACGTATCAGAAAACAAATGGCACATGGTATAGCGGTGAAGTTAATTTGCGGGGACACAGCTCTTTTGGGGCGCCAGCTGTCGTCAATCATTTGCCAACATACCAACGGGGCAGTCGTATGATATTGGTTTCTCGCCAAGCTTCGACAGGCTATCAATTCGTTGCGCAGCGCAGGGCGAACGCTAGCTTTGACCTACCGTGGGCACTCGCTAATAATAGATATAGCCAGCACGCACCAGCTGTCATTTTGGATAGGCAAAACCGAGTCCATGCTATTACGTTGTCTCAAGATAACATTTTGACTGACCGAATTGTTACCCTGCAACCGTAATTATTCGTATCGATGAATATCTGATTGTTGATTACGATAGACCTCGAAGCTTTGCTTGCTCAGGCCGTGCGTGTGGATAAATGAACTGAGTTGTTCGGATCCGATAAAGTGCGGTAACATGACGTAACTCGCGCCTAATTTGTACAATTCGGCGGCTTCGGCACGGTCGTTAGAATAACAAATCATAGTGGCATGCGGATTATGATGATGGACGTGTCGCACTAATGCCACATTGACGAAGTGATCGGCAATGGTATTAACAACCAACTTTGTTTTTTCAAAATCAATGTCGGCTAGCAGTTCGGGATCGGTCGCGTCTCCGTACAAGAACTCTATGTGTTTTCGTTCTAATTCTTCGATTACTTCGGGATCGTAATCAATCACGACAAAACGTTGACGCATCGCCCGAAACGTTTTGATAAACTTGTCGCCGCCGTTTAGGTAACCAAACATAACGATAGGATATTCTTTGGCGCGGTGTTGTGATTCGTTAACGACGCTTCGTTCGAATAAGTGCAAGTTTTTTTCTAGTTTTCGGAACAGCCAATCGTCGTATTTCATCAGATAGGTCGAAGTAGAAATCGTAATGATTGCCACTAGTGTAATAATGGCACTCAGTTGGGCGCCGACCATTCCAGAACTGTGCGCAAGTACCACAAGGATAATTGAAAATTCACTAATTTGTGACAAGTTAATGCCGGTCATAAAACTGGTGCGTTTGGTGTAGCGCAGCAATCCGAGTGATATCATGACGACGAGTGGTTTAATCAGCAGGGTGGCAATCGAAAGGATTAATGCAGGCACGACGGCTGTTGCTAAATTGTGCAGTTCCAGGCTTTCGCCCAGGCTGATGAAAAATAGAATGATGAAAAAGTCGCGTAAAGGTTTTAATTTTGCGCCAATCTGATGCACGTATGGCAGGTGAGCCAGCGCGACACCAGCGAACAAAGCACCGATTTCGACCGAAAATCCAATCGCGTTGACCAATGTTGCGATACCAAATCCCCAAGCAAGCGCAAATATAAATAGTAATTCCTGAGAACTGGCGATAAATTTTGTGAATTTTGGCAATATCTTTGCCCCTAGCAGTACCAATAATCCCGCAGTAGCGATGCCTTTTAATGCCAAAAATCCGATATCTAATGCGCCTAACCCACCACCGGTATTGGTGGTAACGTACAGCAATGCAAACGTCGCCACGATGTCGTCCACCAGGATAATACCAATCGCCAGTTGCCCATTCATGCGGGTCAATTGCTTCTTATCACTGAGTACCTTAGCGATAATAATCGTACTACTAAAGAATATTGCCAGGCCGGTAATAATCGCTTCGGCTGTCGTAAAACCAAGTGCAATACCGATCAGATAGCCCATAGTGACCATGACGCTAAACAAGGCAAAGGCCGTCACAAACACTGGCTTTCCGAGTCGCCGAATTGTCGTAATGCTGAGTTCTAGGCCGATAATAAATAGTAGCAGTGCAATACCAATTTCACTAAAAACTTCGAAAGCATCCTTTTCATGAATCAAATGCAGCAACGATGGACCA
This sequence comes from Saccharimonadales bacterium (SeqCode), assembly GCA_035704495.1. Lineage (GTDB taxonomy): Bacteria > Patescibacteriota > Saccharimonadia > Saccharimonadales > Saccharimonadaceae > UBA6022. The sequence goes on along the minus strand of DASSWW010000051.1, from coordinate 234 downwards.
ACCAAAATACCGGTAATAATATAGCCCATAATCAGCGGCTGTTTTAACAGGCGCATGATAATCGACACGATACCCGCCGCAACAATCACCAGGCTTAACTGGACAAAAACATCATCAAGCATAGCTGTCCTTATTATATAAATCCGTCGTTGCAGGCGTATGTAACATTAGTATTAGTATACAGGTTTTTCATCATTTTAGCGTTATCGCTCATGCTTGCTACTAGCTAAATCT
>DASSWW010000040.1:0-5718 GCA_035704495.1 Saccharimonadales bacterium (SeqCode) | reverse complement strand
TGCCACCCAGGCATCAAATTCGTTCTGTGAACTGGCTTTGGCGATAAATTTCATGCCCGAAAAACCTTCGCCGCTGATGTTGGCCGATGAGCCTTTGTATTCTCCTTGTTCTGTCGCATCTAAATTAAGTTCGGTCACCATGCCGGGCATGGCATAAATTTGTCCGCCTAATTGTGGAATCCAGAAAGAATTCATCGGAGCATCAGCCGTGAGGTAAAAGTGAACCGGTGTATCAACAGGAAATTGTACGAAATTGACAGTTGCAATGTCGTGATTGGGATAAATGAATAGCCATTTCCAGTCGAGCGCCACCACCTGAATTGTCATAGAATCAGCGTTGGCATCAAGCGATTTATAAGGGTCTAAATTATGCGTGCTGTTCCAGGTGACGACTGATAATATAACGATGAGGATAATCGGGATGCCCCACCAAATCGTTTCGGCTACCCTATTAGTGCTGGAATCGGGAGTGTATTTTGCTTTTGTGTTGTCTTCGCGGTAGCGCCAGGCAATTAGGGCGGCCATAATAAAAACAGGAATGACAACGATAAAACCGAGTAGCAGCGTAAAGACTAATAATTCGTACTGTTTTTGAGCAATGACGCCTTTTGGATCGAGTACAGCGATTTCTAATCCTTGCAAATACAACACACTAACTGCAATCAGCGCGATAACCAGCAAACTACCAATAGCGATTATAATTTTTTTATTTATTTTTAGCTTTCGCATAATGCTCTTATTTTACCACAAGCAAATTAATAAAAAATCTTCAGTCTTCTCATTATATTTTAAGCATAAGTAGTACATTATTATAAGTATGTTGGGTTACTGCTCGATCGCACCTATTTGTCGATTTTGGGCGTGCCTGTTGTCTTTGTAAAAGGAGCGTTAGGGTGTCATGGAAACGTTTAGAGGTTTGTTGTGGCGGATTGCACTTTTTGCTGCCGCTTTGTGTGTACCGTTTATGTTGACGGGTTGGATGCTAGGCGAGTTATTTTGGCGGCTGGTGCTATGTCTGGCGGTTTTGTCAGTGCCAACTCTATTGCTGTGTTGGACAGCGTATACGATTTATCATCGGCGTTCGTTTCAGCATTCTGGCGTGCTGTTATTTTTGAATATGCTGCTGCTGGTGGTTATTTTAACCCTAGCGATTGAGCAGGATTTCGGGACGCTGTACAAGGTAATTGAGGCAAGCTATCGTACGGTTTTTTTCTTTTCGTTACTGTTCACGATTATTGGTTTTTATACCTGGTCGATGACACACTATCTATCGGAAGCAAATCAGCTGCAACCAAATGACACGATCGAACGTTCGTAAGGGTTGTTATCCTGCAACGTATCTTTCAGTGCTCCACGCATCCGCATCGAGCAGTAAGCTCTGCGTTGATACGTGGAGCTTATTTTTTGACTATGTTCAAAATATGCCTGCTATAATCTACAGCATGAAACTCATTACTCATCCAAGTATGCACAAAGTCTTTCGACGGACACACGACCCAATCTGGCAGTTACAAATTGGTGTGGTTGCCATTATGGTGCTGCAATATTTTACAAACAATTCATTTTTGCCCTATGACAAATCTATTATTATTGGTTTTGAAGCGGTCTTGTTGTTGGCGCTTGCGGTGTTGACTAGTGATGGGTACAATCGCGTATCGAAATCTCGGCGTTCGGTCGCATTGTCGCTAATCGGTATCGTGGCAGTTATCAATATCTTTTCGTTGGTGTTTTTGGTGCAAGCGCTGTTGTTTGGTAATGCACTTGGGATGGACGGCCACGATTTGTTACTGAACGGCATGACGATTTACATTACAAATATTTTTATGTTTGCATTGTTATATTGGGAAATGGATGGCGGTGGGCCAGATAGGCGAGTGAATAGCGAACGACAACGCGATTTTATTTTTCCGCAAATGATTCATAAAGAAGTCTCGCTGCCTGGCTGGCTGCCGGGATTTACCGATTATTTATATTTGTCGACGACGAATGTGACTAACTTTGCATCGGCAGACACCGTGCCTGTTTCGCACCGTGCTAAATTGTTGATGATGACACAAGCGTTGGTATCGGTGATCGCAGTGGTACTGGTTGTGGCGCGAGCGATTGGTGTGTTGCAGTAATTTTATGAACGCGCACGTAGTATACTGGGCCTATGACAACACAAACGATTATTAGTCTGATTGCCGACGGCGCGGTTGTGCCGATTGTTATTATTGCTGGCTACGCATTGTTATTTTTGGTACCAAAAGGTCATCGTTTTGAAGCATACGCCCGCGTTTTGATGGCTGGCTTGACGGCGTTTCTACTTGCAAAATTGCTAGCGGCCGTGTATCAACCCACCACAAGTCGTCCGTTTGAAATATTGGGTGTTGAACCTGGTGCGTCGTTTTTGCCAAACGCTGGTTTTCCGTCGGATCACGCCTTGTTCACTGGATTTTTGACACTCGCTGTTTGGTTTGAAACCCGCCGCAAAAAAATCACGATAGTACTGGCCAGTTTGACACTGGCGGTTTGTGTGGGACGAGTGCTTGCACTGGTTCATACGCCACTTGATGTGATTGGCGGACTGCTCATAGCGGCTATCGGTGCATTATGGTACTTGCAGGTTGATAGAACACCTATTGCAACAACCACTCGCAAAAAGCACAAAAAACTGGTACACTAATCTTTATAGAAACAGGAGTAATAAATATGAGTAAAGTGTATGCGAATGACGAGCAGCCCACATCGCTAGTGACGATGAGCTTTCGCAAGTTACTGATGGTCGTTGTGATTGGCGCAATTGCCGGATTGGTAACATGGGGTCTGACCTATTTGCTGGACGTATATGTCTATAAAGCAATTCTATGTAATGATGAAACAGCTGTGCAGTGCGCATCGTCGTCACAATATGCTATGGTGACCGCTGCCGTCATTGGTGCCGCAGTGGGGTTATTTGGCCTGGTGCGGTTGCAAGTCTTTCGCCCGCTTCTCGTTGTTATTGCATCGGTAATTGCCTTGTGGGGGCTAATCGAAGTAGTGACGTTTATGCCATGGTACCTAGCGGCGACTGTGAGTGCGGTATTGTACGGACTGGCGCTTGCAGTATTTGCATGGTTTGCTCGGGTTCGACACTTTTTACTTGCCATTATTTTGGTGGTGATTATGATTGTTGCTGTTCGTCTTGTCCTGAACGCCTAGTGCTATACTAGTGCTATGGATCAAATTATTCTAGGTAGTGTTTTAGTCGTTGTTATTATCGGCTTTGTGGTTATTATTTTTGTGCTGAATCAGCGTCTTCGCGAATTGAAAAGTTCGAGTGCTGTGGAATTAATGAAAACGGACGTGACTGAATTGTCACGTAATATCGCATTATTGCAGCAGAATGTTGGCGATAGGTTGGAGCGCAGTAATGCCGCTATGCAAACATCGATGCAACAGCAGCTAGGGCAGAGCGCAAAGTTAGTCGCTGATGTGACGCAGCGCCTGGCAAAACTAGATGAAACAAATCGCCGTGTGGTTGACGTGGCCGACGAATTAAAGACGCTACAAAACGTGTTGCAAAACCCAAAACAGCGCGGGGTGTTCGGCGAATATTATTTAGAATCCGTGTTAGATAATATATTGCCGCCTAAAAACTTTCAGATGCAGTACAAATTTACTGATGGCGATATTGTTGATGCCGTGGTGTTTTTGGAAAAAGGCCAGATATTGCCAATCGATAGCAAGTTTAGTTTAGAAAATTATAATCGTATGGTCGGCGAAAGTGACAAAGCAAAACGCGCGCAGTTACTTGCCAGTGTGCGTAATGATTTAAAGGCCAGAATTGACGAAACCAGTAAATATATTCGTCCCAATGAAAATACGATGGATTTTGCGTTTATGTTTATTCCAAGCGAATCATTGTATTATGATTTGCTGATTGGTGATGTAGGGTCGGGCAGTAGCGCGCGTGATTTGATCGAGTATGCCTTTCGCGATAAGAAAGTAATTATTGTCAGTCCGACAAGTTTTATGGCATATTTACAGACGGTATTGCAGGGGCTACGCAGCTTGCAAATTGAGCAACAAGCCAAAGAAATTCAAGTTCGTGTCGGGCAGTTAGGGCGTCATCTGAGCGCCTATGACAGCTTTATGCAAAAGCTAGGTAATAGCCTGGGAACAACGGTCGGGCATTTTAATACGGCACACAAAGAACTAAAAAAGATCGATAAAGACGTCGTTAAAATAGCTGGTACGACGCCAAGTGTCGAACCGCTACTAATCGATAAACCGCAGCGGGACGAAGAGGAATAGATTCCTTTTTGCCAAGAGACGGGCTTTTTAACCTGTTTTAGTTCGCCTTTTCACCTATTACGCTCTCCAGAACGGCTTCGCTCCGGGTCTGAAGTCGGGTTCCGACGTCGGTTCAGACTCGGGCTGCAGATGTTCTGGTTCGGCAATAGGCGAACGGCTCGACAGCCTATTCTGACTATACACACTTTACTTACCACCTCAGCCTCTCCAGTAACAAAAATTGCTTTTATAGCATAAATATAGTATAGTTTTGCAGTCATGTCAGTCCTTTCTAAGGAGTTACATTGAAAGATACACAGCAGCAGGATATTGGCCCATGGGTTTTTTATAACAACAGAAATTACGTCGATTTAGTGGACCGGCTTAACAAAATGTTGCTCGACAAACCACTTGATGTCTATGAAATAGACACTGCACGAGCGGAGCATATGGAATTGGACGGCACGTATGAAACGGCCTGGCCAAACCGTACTATCGAAGTGGTGCCGTGGACGGCTGGTAACACGATACTTTTCATTCCGGTTCGAAGCGGATACCGTATCTGGCTAAAGCCGTTAGAGTTGAAAGGTAAGTTATATCCAGCAATGATTGATATCAAAGGCGACCGCGTCACGGGAAGAATGCCGTATTGGTACGGTACGCCAACAAGAGTTGAGTACTTTCTTTTTGGTATCACCGTACGTCGACAGGATTAGCTTTGACACGCTTTCGCCCAAGAGCGTACAATCTTGGGCAACTACTAAAGATATGTACCACGTAAATATTTTTAGTAGCAACATCTAACACAAAGTAAAAAGACTTCGCAGGGAAGTCTTTTTACAATCGTTCAACTTTTACGAAGAATGATACTAAACGGTAAGCGTGTCTTTTTCGCTATTGCGAAGTAAATCGTATAGCAAGAAGCCGATAATAGCACCAAGGCTTGTACCAACAAAGTAGATGGCGATTGGCCAAATGCTTGTGAAGTCAATTGCCTGTAGGCTGATAGCGACAGCTGGGTTGAGAACCGCGTTTGCGCCTAGAAAAGCTGCTGCCGAACCGGCAACCATCAAACCAAGGAATAGTCCTAAACCAACGGTAAACGCTGCAGCGGTACGGTCTCGTTTTTCACGAAGTGCACCGGCAACAGCAAATCCAAGGATAAGTGCTCCAAGGACTTCGCTTAGTAGAATTAACCATTCTTTACCTTCTGGCAGTACAGCAGCCTGGAATAGTGCAGGTGCAGCGCTAAAAGCGTCTGTTGCAGCTGGTGCTGGCGTAGCGTTAACAAATGCGTTCAATACGACAAGTGCTAACATTGCACCAAGTATTTGCGCAACAACGTATGCTACAGCACGCAGGCCGCTCATTCGTTTTGTTGCCCAAGCCGCGATGACGAGTGCAGGGTTAACGTATCCACCTGAAATTGAACCAACTGCGAGGACGACACCGACAAGTGCGAAC
>DASSWW010000055.1:0-22382 GCA_035704495.1 Saccharimonadales bacterium (SeqCode) | reverse complement strand
ACTATAGGCGTGGCTACTTGGAAAGCTATACGTTTTAATTTTCATCGTTTCGGTATAAATTGTTTGCGGACGTGCGCGGCGTACAAACAATTTAACAACCGTACTAAGTGGCAAAAAAATAAGAACGAGCGTACCAATTATGGCCCACGGCGTGTTTGTAAAAATGACATGCAATACGATACTAAAAACGACCAGCATGCTCCATATAATCGGCAAAGTCACGCGACCCAAACCAGCAGATAATTTCTGGGCTGATTTTGGTATTTTGGCAACCCAATGCGCGGTCGTTTCGTCATATTGTTTGGTGATGGATTTTATATCAAGGTATATCATATCAGCGTCGTATATTAACTGCTCCGGGTTTAACGTTGATAGATACTGGCGTCGAAAACTTTACTTCCCCATCTAATTCAACGGGTTGCGGCGTGCTGGTATGTAGCGTTATATTGCGGCCGGTTAGATATGAGGCGTGTTTTATCGTGTTGCGTTTGCCAATATAAAAATCAATCGTGTGATAGATAAAGCTAAGTTTTGATCGTCCGCCAAGGGCAAAAATAATAAGTTCTCTGTTGTTAATTTTTGCCTCTTTGGCAATTTCTTTGCCTGCATGGTAACGCCCATTTGCTACGATTACTTGATGGGTTTCAAAATTGAGTTGTAGCTCACCATCTTTGTCCTGAATGGTGACAAAAAAGGGTTTGTGGCGTATCAACTGATATGCGCCAACAATCGTATAGGCAAATCTGCCAAAATATTTTTTCTGTTTGTCGCTGACATGTTTTGCAATGTGAGCCGATATACCAATGCCTGTGACATTGACGAAATAATCATTTTTTACTTTTCCCAAATCAACGCCGCTTGCCCGCCCTGTTCTGATAGTTCGTATTGCGTTATCGATATCGAGCGGCATATTTAGGCTGCGCGCAAAATTATTCGTCGTCCCTAATGGCATGACGCCAATTTCTATTTTTGACCCCGCTAAAAAATCGACAGCATCACTGATTGTACCGTCTCCGCCGCCAATAATCAGCAGACTGGGTCGGCGTCTTTTGATTCGCTGCAATGTCGTTTTTAAATCAGTCGAACGCTTTAGCTGATGAACCTTTTGTACGGTTATATTATGCTGTTTGCAAGCATCAAGCAATAACGGCAAAGCCCGAGCACCCCTGCGCGAACCTGTGTTGATGAGTAACTCTGCATTCAATGTATTCACTATTCTATGATAGCAGCATGTGTCTGCTGTGTCGCCGAACGATGCGCGTTTATAGTGTGAAAGAAAATGGAGTCATATTTTATGGCGTATAATAAAGTCGTGACTAATATGTTTTCATCATCGCATGACCTTGCCGCCCGGACTCGTTGGTATGTTTACTTAAGGTGGTTTATTTTATTGTTGATTATCTTGCCTGGTTTGGCGTCACTTTATATTGGTGACGGGTGGAGCGAAAAACTAGAGTCTGATACGATACTTGGGCTGGTTGCGTTCGCGACGAACGCTATTTTTTATTTATTCAGTCGGTTTGTCAAGAAACACCGGACTATCCAAGCGCTCGCCACCGCTATATTTGTCATCGATACCGCTATGATTACTTATTTTATCTATACCAAAGGCGGTATAGATAGCCGTAGCGTGATGATTTATGTCATACCGATTATTATGTCGGCGGCTATTTTCGGGCGCAAAGGTACCTACGCGTTTAGTATTTTGTCCATGTTTGCTTACAGCACGCTGCTAATGCTTAACTATTTTGGTATTTTGGCTTCGCCTAATCCAATGATCGCTGCTCGTCAAACCGATTTTCCTAGTGTTATTAATACGCTTATTTTCTTTAATTCTTTACTGATTTTGATTAGTCTGGCCGTCGATTTCATTGCACAAATACTTATCAGTAAAGAAAGACAAGCGTTGCAGAATTTAGAAGATTTGAGGCGTGCACAATCTATCGCAAGGTTCGGTAGCTGGGAATGGCAAAAAGACACCAATCAAATAACGTGGTCTAACGAGTTGTATCGTATTTTTGACGTCACTCCAGGCATAAAACCAATGACATTCCAGCAATACCTGCAACTTATTCATCCTGATGACCGCCAACTTTTGGCTAATACCATAGAGGAAGCTGCTAAGAAAAATCGATCATTTTCCATTGACCATAGAATTTTTATATCGGATGGTAGCCTGCGCTATATTCATAGTGACGGGCAATCGATTACCGATAGTCAGGGTGTGGTTCAGCGGATGATTGGCACGGCACGTGATATTACCGACACTACCCTGTTAGAAAAAGCAAAAAACGATTTTGTTTCGTTAACGTCGCATCAGTTACGTACGCCGGCTACAATCGTGAAACAATATGCGGTGATGTTGGATGAAGGCTACGCCGGCGAATTAAACGCTAAACAAAAGAGCTTTTTAAAAACAATTTATGATAGCAACGAACGCCAGATTAGCATTATTAACGATTTGTTAAATATAGCGCGAATCGATTCGGGTAACTTTACGCTGAATGTAGAAAGAACGGATTTGGTTGCATTGTTGTCAGAAATTACAGCTGAACATGCCGGTAAGTTTAAATCAAAACAACAAAAGCTTATTTTTAAACCAAAATACAAAAAAGTGTACTGTGAAATTGATGGCGACCAGCTGCGGATGGGGATAGAAAACCTATTAGATAATGCACATAAATATACATCGAATAAAAAAGCAATTAAAATTGAACTGCAAAGAAAAAAATCGTTCGTATCGATTGCGGTTACCGACAGTGGCGTTGGGATACCGACGCAGGATATCCATAAACTCTTTAATATGTTTTCTAAAATCGAAAACCCTATCGCGCTCGAGCAAGAAGGTACTGGTATTGGTTTGTACTGGGTTAAAAAAATCGTGACGATGCATGGCGGTACGATTGCCGTCGAATCCGAACTACGCAAAGGAACGACCTTTACGATTGAATTACCATATAAACATACTGGCGTATCATAATTTTATCTACACCAGCGACACAAAGCATCGATTTATATGAATACTATTTTATCGTTATTTTAGCAATTTTATGCTATTATAGTAATAACTCTACAACCCGTAGGGTCGATCTTTTTAGTTTTGGAGGTGACCCTAATGGGTGACACAGTATGCAACCATCCGAATACGGATCAGCTGCAGGCAAAGTTGCGTGCAGCTCAGGCAGAAAAAACCGATTTGAAAAAGCTAAATAATGGCTTGAAACAAAAGTTGAATGAACGCGACGCCGTTATAGCTAAGGTTCGTGAGCCGATGACGCGTATGAAAGACGAGCTTTTAGGTAAACTTGAAGCTCCGTTGAATATCGCACGACTGACTGAATTTTATAACAAAAATAAAGTCTATGTTCATCACGGCGGAAGCGATAAGCTTTTGCCAGTCAGCGAGCTTGTTGATGTAGCGTCACTGCAAATTGGTCAGTCGGTAGCAATCGATGCCAGTCTAGTTGTTGTTCAGGCGTTGCCTTTTGATACAAACGGCCCAATTGTGACCGTCAAATCCCTACTGGGTGATGACCGTGCAATTGTGATTGAACGCAGCGACGATGAACGCGTGGTTACCCTCACCGGTGACCTGCGTGACCCGTCGCCCAAACCAGGCGATTTGCTGAGGATTGATACAAAAACCAGCATTGCGCTGGAACGTATCCCCAAGGCAGAGGTTGAAAGTCTGCTACTGGAAAAGGTGCCTGATATCAGCTACAACGATATTGGTGGTCTGGGCAGCCAGATCGAGGCAATTCGTGTTGAAATAGAACAGCCGTATCTTCACCCAGAGTTGTACCTGAAAAACGATCTCAAGCCTGCCAAGGGAATCTTGCTCTACGGCCCTCCGGGTTGTGGTAAAACAATGATTGCCAAGGCAATTGCTAATTCGTTGGCACAAAAGGCTGCGACCAGAACGGGATATGACGTCAAGTCGTATTTCATCAATATCAAAGGCCCCGAGGTGCTGAACAAGTACGTCGGTGAATCAGAACGGCATATTCGCGAAATTTTCAAAAATGCTCGCGAACAAGCCGACCAGGGTGACTTGGTAGTGATATTCTTTGACGAAATGGATGCTTTGTTCCGCACGCGCGGATCGGGTGTCAGTTCGGATGTCGAAAGCACTATTGTGCCTACCCTGCTGTCTGAAATTGACGGCGTCGTGGGACTCGATAATGTTTTGGTGGTTGGTGCATCCAATCGTCGCGACAACATTGATCCTGCTGTGTTGCGACCTGGCCGCTTTGATTTGAAAATCAATGTTGGCCGGCCTGATGCAGCGGCAGCGCGTGAAATACTTGCGCGCTATCTGACGCCGAATCTACCTATTTTCAAGGAAGATCTGGACAAGCACGAGGGCGACAAAGCTGTCTGCATGAGTGACATGATTGAAAAAATCGTGACACACATGTACGGCGAAACGCCAGAAAATCGCTACGTCGAAGTGCTGTACAGTGATGGTATGAAGGAAACATTGTTCCGCAAGGACTTTTATTCCGGCGCCGTGATACAAAATATTGTGGATCGTGCCAAAAAGTTGGCAATTCGTGACGAGCTGAATGATGGACAGGAAGGATTGAAGCTTGATCATTTGTTTGCGGCATGTGCTGCAGAACATAGCGAAAGCGAGGACCTTGTAACGAGTAACAGTCATCCAGATGATTGGCAACGAATTGCTAGGCGTCAAGGTAAGCGGATTCAGGACGTTCGTCTGCACCTTGAGTTATCTGCTGACACTACGCCAACTAAGTTGGTTGAGACCGTTGAGCCTACACGCCATACGGGTCAGTATCTGTAACACCTCTGAAACACCCTCCCCGGGACCGCTGCTTTATTGCAGCGTTCCCGGGGTTTTTCATGTTTTATGGATTATATTTTTTCAATGACAGGTGTAACTTTTTTCTTTTTAACTTTCAATTTTGGTTTAGGAAACTCGATTTCTTGACGTATTACCTCGCATAAAGATTCAGCCACGTCAGCGATTTGAAAGTATATACCTGTCTGCTCTCGAAGTTCATTGCGTAGGCGCTTAACAATCTCTTCTGAGTATAGAGTCTTAGCTAAATTATTGGGGTGTAGTGCTGTTGTCCTTTTATAAAAATCGTCTAGTTCACCTCTCTCTACGGCTACTTTAGTTAGGTTCCATAGATACGCTGGCGCAACTTTGAAGTCATCTTGATTATTAAAGTCTAGTTTAAAAATCAAAGTGGTAGTAATAGGTTTTCCAAAATTAACTCTATACAGTTGAACTTCGCGTCCATTGAGAAGCATTATCCAGTCAATTCCTTCATTTGCTGCATAGCTCAAGCTTTGGCGGAGATGTTTTTCATTAATATCGAGCTCGATAGACTTTACTTCTACGACAAAGTGTTTCTTCCTTTTGAGCTGTATAACGTAATCAGCATATTCTGATCGAATACGATACTCTGTCTTAACTTCAGTAAGCTCTTGGTAGCCTAAAATATCGCAAAGGAAACTGTTTGTCATTATACGAGTGGCTGACTCATCCAAATTCGAAAACTCTTTTTTGATGTATTTACGCTTATATACTTTTAGTTTTTCTTTCAAATCTGCTAATTGTTTTTCAGTGGCCATTAATGCATCCTTTGGATTAATATGTAATTAACCTCATTAAACCACACAACGTATAGGAAGTATAATTTAATAAGGGTACTGAACTATGGGGTAGAGAGATTCGGTCACGTTCCGCGACCCCGAAATTTCACGATTGGCAACCAGTTGCCATCGGAAAGTTTCCCTTAAACTGCCACTGGCAGTTTTCGCCCCCGAATGTGCACTCTGGGATTTGAATACCCCCAATCATAAAGACTAAATAAAAAATCGTAGATTCAAGAATCTACGATTTTTTATTTGGCTGGGGCGGAGGGATTCGAACCCCCGAATGTCGGCACCAAAAGCCGATGCCTTACCACTTGGCGACGCCCCATTGTATGTTGAAATGTAATGTACTAGCAGGTATCGATGCTACTCGGTGGCTTTTGGTACCGAATGGCACTCATATTATTTTGTTGTCTAGCGACAACGGGCCGATGCCTTACCACTTGGCGACGCCCCATTGTATGTTGGATTGTGATGTACTTACCATGATGTTAGTAAACGATGGCTTTTGTTGTCCGGGGACAACGGCTGACAGTCGACATGCCAATGCTAAGCCATTATAGCATAATGGAATGTTATTTGACCACCGTAAGGACGGATATTAGGCGTTTTTACGAACCAAGTGTCGACTAAAGTATTTGTGTATTTCACAAACAATAATTGGAACGACGAACGCAATTGCACCGGTAAACATCAGGTCGCCAATTGAAACGGTATGAATATGCAACAGGTCCTGTAGTGGGCCGAATACCGCGAGTGCTTGCAATGTTACGGCGATCGTCAGGCCTATATAGAATTTGCCATTAAAGACACGGATGCGAGTAAAGATTGATTCGTACTCGCTGCGGGCATTAAAGGCGTTCGACCACTGCATAACAACCAATGCCGAGAAAGCGATTGTTCGAGCGTAATCTTGGCCGTACTGCGCGCTGAATGTTACGTACAAAATCAATGCTGTGGCGGCCATGCTGAAGGCGATAAGTATCATGCGGACAATAATTAGTTTACTCAGAATCGGCGCATTTGGCGGTTTAGGTTTTTGCGTCATATTATTTTTTTCACCAGGTTCTAATCCTAGTGGAATCACCATCGACGTATCCGTCACCAGGTTAATCCACAAAATTTGTACTGGTAAAATTGGTATCGGTAAGCCCATCATCATAGCGCCTAACATCGCCATAACTTCCCCGGCACTCGTCGATAACAGATAAAACAGCATACGACGGATATTTGCGATAATCGTACGGCCTTCGCGCATGGCGTCAATAATGCTACGAAAATTGTCATCAAGCAGAATAATATCGCCGGCGTCTTTGGCGATCTGCGACCCACTACCCATGGCAACACCAACGTGCGCATTTGCCAGTGCCGGAACGTCGTTGACGCCATCACCTGTCATGGCGGTGATATGTTTTTGCTTTAATATAGATAAAATACGATATTTGTGTTCGGGAATAACCCGCGAGAAAACGCGAATATCATCGATGACTTTGGTGAGCTCTTCGTCGGTCATGACATTCATGCGTCGGCTGTCAAAAACCTGACTGCGATCAGTCACCATGCCTAGTTTTTGCGCGATGTGATACGCTGTTTCAAAATGATCACCGGTGATCATGCGTACGGACACCCCTGCTTTTAGCGCGGCTGCGACCGCACGTTTGGCTTCGGGGCGCAAAACATCGGCAATGGCGATAAATCCGATAAATTCTAACGTATCCTTTTTCGATAAATCGCTAAATGCCGTAATGTCTTTTGTCAGCGTCGTCTGCGCGATTGCAATAACTCGATACCCCTGTGCGGTCAGGTGATGCAGTGCTGCTGTCGCCTGCTCGTGTTCGCTATCTGTTAGGTCGCTACGCGATAATACGTGCTCGGGCGCACCTTTGATCATCAATTGATACGATTTGCCGTGATGCCATATATTACCGCTCATGGCGACTGATTGATCAAACGGCAGGCTGGATAAGGGTTTGTTTGTGACGGTCGCTTTCTCGGCACTGACATAATCGATGAGGGCGATATCGAGTGGATCATGGCTTTTATGGGAACCGTGATTGATAGCGTGCGCCACCACCGATGTCATTTGTACAGTACTGTTTTTTGGTTGCCAGGCTTCCTGGACGGTTAGTTTGTTTTTTGTTAGCGTCCCTGTTTTGTCGGTCGCGATTGTCGTTAGTGCGCCGACTGTTTCGATGGCGCGCATGTTGCGTATTAGGGCTTTTTTGGCTGCCATGCGGCGCATCCCAAGCACCAGAACGACAGAAATTGCCACTGGCAAGCCTTCGGGGACCGCTGATACAGCAAGTGCCATAACAAATTTTAAACTTTCTGCCAATTCCATACCGTTATTTAGCGCCAACCCAAAGGCAACGATAGCGACACCACCGACGACGGCAACGATTTGACTGATGAGTTTATCGATTTTTTCTTGGACTGGACTAGCCGTATTGATGTTCTGTGTCAAGGCGGCCAGCTGTCCAAATTCAGTTTCGTTACCAGTCGTCACAATAACGGCAGTTGCTTCACCCGATACAATAAATGAACCTTGAAATAATAGGTTCGTGCGTTCATAAATTTCTTTATCACCGCGCAGTGCGCCGGTTGTTTTGCTGATTGGTACCGATTCACCTGTCAGTAACGATTCATCCATGCGCACGCTGCTGCCGGCAATCAAACGGGCGTCAGCAGGTACTTTTTCACCTTCGGTCAAGGTGATAACGTCACCAGGGACAAGCTGGGTTGCATCAACTTGAATAGATTTTCCGTCACGATATACTTCGACGGCTTGTGCAGTATGTTTTTGTAATGAGCGTAATATTCTATCAGTAGAAAAACGTTGTACGTAGTAGATGGTGGCCGTGACAAAAATAATAACCAAAATGATAATCGCATCTAACATGTCGTGATGTAGCAAACTAATACCGGCAGCAACAAACAAAATCAGCATAAAGACACTAGCAAACGGTTCAATTATTTTGCGCCAGAGCGGCTCGCCTTTTACGCGGACTTGATTTGATCCATATTTCTCTAGGCGTTTTTTGTATTCGTTGGTTGTTAGTCCGGCTGCTGACGTGTCAAGCTCGTGTAGAGTCTCGCTGACTGATTGTTTGTAATAGAGCATTAGCGTTATTATAGCAAAAAATAGCAGCGAGCGTCAGTTTGGATAGTATGAAATAAATACGCCGCACTCTTTAACGGTGCGGCGTATTATCTATGGTGTTAGCAATCTAGTGAATTGCAGCCAACTTGAGCTGCTTGCGACCGATACCTGCCGTCCATTCGACGACATCGTGAATTTGTTTACCGACCAGGTTTTGTCCCAATGGGCTTTTAATCGATATACGACCGTCACTTGGGTTTGCTTCCAGGCTATCAACAAGTGTATAGCGGATAACACGGCCGTTGGTGTCTAGTAATTCGACAATCGAACCAAGCGCAACTTTTAGTGCATCGCGTTTACGCGGGATTGGCTTTGCGATTTGTAGCAGCATTTTTTTGTCGGCTAGTTCGCTATCGATAATCTCTAGGTTGGCAAGTTTTTCAACCCTGGCCAGTCGCTCGTCATGACTTTCTGTTTTATCTAGCTCGCGCAAGCTGTTTAGCGTCTCTTGGCGATCATGTTCCAGATGAACAATTTGCTTTTTTAATTCTTTCATACCTTTTTTGCTCAAATAAACAGTGTCAGTGGTGTGCATATGTTTTTCCCTCCTTTTACATTTTTGATGCAACAAGCCGTAGTCTGTAGTAAGAGAAATGCTTCTCTTTCGGAGGCTTGCTACTGCTTAGTATGCCTGGCAAAACTGAGTTGACTCTGAAAATAGCGACTTGTTGTCTAAATTACGTGCTACTTTTTATGTTGCGTCTTTTTGTAGTTAGGTAGCAGTACTTGAAAGCTGGTTTTTCGGTGTAATACACTGTTGACTGTCAGTTCCCCCCCATGAAGTTCGACGATTTTTTTTGCAAGAGACAACCCTAACCCATAGCTTTTTTTGTCTTTTTCCGTCCTGGATGCATCCGCTCGGTAAAAGCGATCAAAAATATACGGCAAAGCTTCGGTGGGAATACCCTCGCCAGTATTTACGACTTTAAAGCCAGACATTTGTTTCTTTTTTATTAACGAAACATTAACAACCGAATCGGATGGGCTGTATTTTAGGGCATTATCAATCAAAATAGTCAGTAATTCTTCCACGTTTGATTCGTTCGCAACGACAAATATCTTGCGAACATTATGCAATGCAATCCGATTGTCTGTTTTGCCAAAACGTTCGACAGTGCTGGTGGCAACCGCACGCAGTTCTACTCTTTCGCGAGTAATCTTGTCGTGGTCTAGACGTGATAATTGCAAAAGCGTGTGTGATAGTCGCGTCAATTTATTCACTTCTTCCAGATTGCTTTCTAATAATTCACGTGTTTCTTCTATAGACAAATCTGGATCGCGCAGTGCAACTTCTAGTTCGACTTTCATGCTGGCGAGTGGAGTGCGAAATTCGTGACTGGCGTCGCTGGTAAATCTGGATTGTGCTTCGTGGGCTTCCTCGATTGGACGCAAGGTGCGGCGTGCTAAATAGTAGCTACCAAATCCGCCAGCAAACCAGATGCTCATATTGGTAATCAATAGTGCTGCGATCAAGTTGTTTTCGGCTTCGACCAATTGTGCGTCGCGTATGGCATCAAAAAAAGAAGGATTTTCGTTATAGATGAGTGGACGTGACTGCTGTAAGTAGCTAATGCGCGTTCCGACCTCTGACAATGCAATTGAATAAATAATTACACTAAACAGCAGACTAATCGACACCAAAATCAGGACATACCAAACCGTCAACTTGAGGGTCGCCGATTTGAACATGTAGTACGGGTTACTCACTGGCTTGCAATTTATAGCCAAATCCACGGATAGTGTGAATTAACGGCGTATCAAACGGTTGGTCAACTTTGTTACGAATGTATTTTATGTATACTTCGACGGTGTTCGGTAGGATGTCCGCATCATAATCCCAAACATGTGAAATAATCACATTTTTTGGAAGCGGACGGTTTTGGTTACGCATTAGGTACTCTAATAGCGCAAACTCTTTACCTGTTAGCTGAATTGGCGTGTCGCCACGTTTTACCTCGAACGTCACTGGGTCGAGCGACAAGTCGCCGGCAGTTAATACGGTCGATTGTTGCTCCGCAGGACGACGCAGTAATGCGCGTACGCGGGCTAATAATTCCTCTAACGCAAAGGGTTTTACTAGATAATCGTCTGCCCCGCTATCAAGTCCCGTTGCTCGGTCGCTGACGCTTCCAAGGGCCGTCAATAACAGGACTGGCGTGTGAATTTTTGCTTGACGCATGGCTTTAATAATTGCGATGCCATCATGTTCGCCAGGAAGCATGCGGTCGATAATAGCAACGTCGTATGGTTCGGTGGTTGCCATAGCGTGTCCTTCGTCACCGTCATATGCCACGTCAACGGCATATGTTTCCTGTTCGAGCGCTTTTTTGAGCGCTCTGGCAATTTTATGTTCATCCTCGATTACTAAAACTCTCATACACCTCTACCTTACTTTATAATACTGATAGCTTGCTTAGTTGTGACTGGGCTCATAATGAGCGCTCCATCTTTCCATGTCACGGATAATTGGTAATAATTCACGGCCTTTATCGGTTAAACGGTACTCACAGCGGCTGGTGGCGCTGGTCGGTGTCTTTTCTATTACACCTTCGGACTCTAGATGGGCCAGACGGGCCGATAACGTCCGAGGGTTGATACCACCAACCAAATCTTGTAGGTGGCAGAATCGAAGACTGTCTTCGTTGGCAAAAAATCGAAGTAGCTGGGGCGTCCACTTATCGCCGAGTATATCGGTAGCCGCCTTTACGCAGCCGATGGCTTTTTCAGCTGTAATCATACGCCTCACTATACATTATCTAGCAATTTTTGTCAAAATAAAGGCACGATTATATGTCGGCTGGCATTGTTCTTTAGCCATAAGTGGCTTGTCCTGGTGTATTCTGTGCGGTACACTAATGCTATGGTAGAAAAATCAACGAAAACAACTCCTAAAAAAACAGAATCAGTCAAAGATGCGAAGTTTGAACCAACAAAAGCTACATTTACGGTAGCGGCTGTCGCTGCGATTAGTTTGGTGATACTTGGTATCATTGCTGCCACCGCCTAAATAGCTGGCCTGTAAAAAATAAGTACGCCCGTTACTTACGAGGCGTACTTTTTTTAGAACCAAAGATAGTCGCGAGTGATAATCGTTTAGAATATTCTAGCGCACCGTATCGGAACAAACGAATGGCGATTGACAGTACGATAATTGCGCTGACACCTAAAATAGCGATACCCAGCAGCGCATCGGGAACACTTAAATTACCGATTGCGTTGCGTAGCATCAATGGAATCGGCGCCGTCAATGGGAAAAAGCTGAGGATAGTGACGATTTGTGATTGCGGAGCAGAAATAAACAGGCTAAATGCATATAACGGACCAAATATGAGCATCATGATAATTCCAAAGAACCCGCCCGCTTCTCTGGCGGTTGGAACGGCAGCGCCGATAGCTACCAACAGTCCGGTAAATAATAAAAAGCTGAAAAAGAAGATGATTGCCCCAATTGATATGCGTAGCGGATCGAGTGGAATATTTGTCAGGTCGACGTTAGGCAGCGACAATTGGCTACCAAACAACAGATAAATAGTGACGATTGGAATGAGGATAGCGATAATTTGCACAAACGCCAGTGCGATTAATGATAGTATTTTACCAATAATTAACGTTCGCGCTTTGATGGTCGTCAAAATCATTTCGATAACACGATTTTCTTTTTCTTCGGTTGTGCTGGTGAGCATCTGACTGCCGAACATCGTAATTAACAGGTAAAACAGGACTAAAAAGATACCTGGTGCAATCAGCTGTTTAAAACCGTCAAACTCAGCACCGTTTTTGTAGGTGACGGCGTCGAACGTGACTTTATCTTGCAAAATAGCTACTGTTTGTTCGTCGACGGTCGCAGCAATCGATTGTGTCAACAAGGCTTCGGCAGTTCCTTGATAACGGCTATTTTCAAACAATCCAACATCTTTCGCGTAAACTTCGACGGTTTGTTCGCTGACATCGGTTGGATAGTAAAAATATGCATCGAGCTCGCCATTTTTGACGCCCTCGATACCCGCTTGTTTATTTTCGATTCGTTCGGCGTCAATTTGTTGGATAAATTGTGGGTTGACGATACCAGATTTGTCAGTGATTGCTAGTGAGAATTTCTGATTTTTAGTGTCTAGTGTCGCTTGCTGCGTAGCTTGATTTGAAAAAAAGATAATCGCAAAGATAAGTGTAATGACAATTGGAAACGCCAGCGCGGTAATCCAAAAACTTTTCTTTTTCAGCGTACGCACAATTTCAAATGCAACGACAGTTCCTAGGTTATGCATGATTTACTCCTTGCCGCTTTCTAGTGGGCCGCCATATATTTTGACAAATATATCGTCAAGTGATGCCCCGTTAAATTTTTGCTTCACCTTTTTAACCGTCCCGTAGGCACTTGCTTGGCCGTTTTTTAGCAGGATAATACGATCACACAGACGCTCGACTTCTTCCATTTGATGCGTAACAAAAATGACAGTCGCACCGGCTGTTTGATGTTCTTCGATGATGTTCATTAACAGACGACGATTCACTGGGTCAAATCCTTTAGTCGGCTCGTCTAGGATGAGTAGTTCTGGATCGTTCATAATCGTAACGCCCAGTTGTACTTTTTGTTGCTGTCCGCCCGACAGTTTATCGAGCCGTGTTTTTACTTTGTCACTCAGTCCGACTCGTTCTAAATAGTCACGCGACCATTTTTCGGCTGCGCTGCGTGTCATGCCTTTTAGGCGACCAAAGTAAATCATGACCGTCAAAACGTTTTCTTTTTTATACAGGCCGCGCTCTTCAGGTAGATAGCCTAGTTTAATGCCACTATCGACGGTGTATGTTTTTCCATTGATAAGCAAGCTACCTGCTGTTGGTTGATAAATACCCAGCAGCGCCCGAATGATCGTCGTTTTTCCCGAACCATTTGCGCCTAATAACCCAAACGTTTCACCACGTTTGATGTCAAAACTCAGGTCGCTGATGATTGTCTCGTTGCCAAAATCCATCCTAAAATGGTCAATCGTGACAAGTGATGAATCCTGTTTCATATACTGTATGGTTCCTATTTTATCGGTAATTGATGAATTGTAGCGCGAAGTCGTAATCAGTATTTTTTAAAAGTGTAATAACGTCCTGTAAATCGTTCTTGCTGGAACTGGTTGCACGGACGGCGTCGCCTTGGATTTGGGTTTTTACTTTTGGCGCTTCTTCGCGGATTTGTTTGGCGATTTTTTTAGCGTCATCCTGAGTCAACCCTTGTTTAAATGGAATCTCCCAAGTAGTTTTGAGGTTTGATTCGACTGGTGTTTTACTTAGGTCGAGCACTTTGGAGCTTTGCTCGCGGGTCGCCAGTTTTTTACGGACAATATCTAGCACGGCGTCGCATTGCCACTGCCCTGCACCAATTAATTTAAAACCTTTTTTGTCATCAAGCCATTCAATAGCTGCGGGTGTGCCTTTAAAATCATAACGAGTTGCTATTTCGCGCTCGACGCCAGCAAACACATTGTTCATCTCGGCTTTGTCAAAATCGGATACTATATCAAAAGAAAATGTTGCCATATATCTAGTATACTACACCGCAATTGGACGCGTCACTTGTCGCAACACTCTCGATGCCGTCGCGGTTTTACCAAGCTCGGCACCTAGCCGAAACATATCTTCGTAGCTTCGTGGTTGATAATTAGATAAATCGATGACCTGAAACTCGGGCGGCATTTTTTTGGCAGTTTCGACTGTGTCGTTGAAACTATCAAATTGTTCAATCAAGCGTGTTTCAAGTTCTTCATCACTGATTGTCTTTAGACGTGATAGTTTTCGACTAGAACGAACGGTCCGAAACAGCGCCAGTGCTACTCGTTGCGCTTCGATTTGATAATACATCACCTCATCCGAAGGAACGGGCGGCGGTTCGGTGATTTTATGAGTCCAATTATGGAAAATGCGCGGTACGTATAATTTATTAGTGGCAAGGTTGCGAAATTCATTAGGATTGATTTCTGCATTTGGGGTGTGTTTGTAGCGATTGCCTGGCCAGTGTGTATGGTGAACATCGTTATAGGGTGACGTCCATTGATACGATGGGTCTACTGTCGTTTTGACCATATGGATAAGTTCTTGCGAGTCGACCACGCCCCGTTCATCAACCGGTGTTGGCAAGAGGCCGTCTTTTTTTGGATCAAACAGGCATAGATCACGTGGTGGCAAATAAGGTGATGGCGGACGAAAGCTAGATTCCTTCCGCCTCATCTTTTAACACCCCATACTTTTCATAATTTAGTTATAGCGCATAAGCACTATATAAACAATACTTTTAGCGATTATTTTTTAACATATCCGCAAACCAGATAAGTTCGTTGTATAGCTTGGTAAGTTGCTTGTCGTATCGTTCGGTATATTCGTTTTTGATGGTTCCGTCGTCATCAAAAATATTTTGCACATACGGAAAATACACGTCCCAACTCATGACGATTAGTCCAGTTTCTCGGATGGCAGGCACTAATGCTTCGACAGCACGAACCCCGCCCCAGTTGCCATTACTGGCGCCCGCGATGGCAACGGGTTTGTGATTATAGTTTGCCAGTTCGCTGTCTAGCATTCGTTTCAAGCTGCCCGGAAAGCTGTGGTTGTATTCGGGCGTGATAATAAAAAATGCATCAGCACGGGCGGTAATGTCGCTGTAGCGAGCATCTTTTCCCTCTGGGTCGTTACCGTCACCGGCGAAGTTGAAATCGACAGGGTCAACAAAAATAATTTCAACATTTGGTAGTTGGCGGCCAAATTCGGCAATGTATTGAGCAGCTTTGATTGATTGGCGCTGCGCGCGAGTGGTGCCGGCCAGAACGGCGATGGTGAGTGGTTGATGCATAGATTCCTTTCACGAATATGTTTGTTTTAGTATAGCAGCTGTGGTAAATCTAGGGCTAACAGAGGAGAAATATGCTACGCTAGTACATATGAACGCAGCCCTTACCTTTCAGATACATCATCGGCTTGATGGCGCGCTGGCCCGCACGGGTAGTATTATTACCCCGCATGGTACGATTGCAACACCAGCGTTTATCCCTGTAGGAACTAAAGCCACGTTAAAATCGTTGACACCCGAGCAGCTGGCGAACGTTGGCGCCCAAGCAGTGCTAGCAAATGCCTATCATCTGTACTTGCGTCCTGGTGCCGATATTTTAGATGAGGCTGGCGGGTTAAATGCATTTATGAATTGGGATAAACCGACGTTTAGCGATAGCGGTGGTTTTCAGGTGATGTCGCTTGGCGTTGGTTTTAAAAAAGTCATCGACATGAACGGTATGGGCAGCGATAAACCACTTGGTAAAAAAGAAAAACTAGCCTGGATTGATAACGAAGGCGTGACGTTTAAATCGCACCTAGACGGCAGCAAGCATCGGTTTACGCCCGAAATATCTATGCAAATTCAACATCAAATTGGCGCTGATATTACGTTTGCGTTTGACGAGTTAACGACGCTGCATCATTCATATGAGTATCAAGTCGAATCATTGAATGAACGAACGCATCCATGGGCAGTGCGTAGTTTGACTGAACATCAGCGTTTAAATGCAGAGCGGTCCCATCGCCCACCACAAGCTTTGTTTGGTGTGGTCCAGGGAGCGAATTACGAAGATTTACGCCGGCAATCTGCTCGATTTTTGGCTGGTTTAGATTTTGATGGCTATGGACTAGGCGGTGCATTGACCAAAGAAAACATTGGCGAAATTGTCGGTTGGATGTCTCAGGAATTACCCGAAGACAAACCACGTCACATGTTAGGTATTAGCGAACCAGACGATATTTTTGCCTGTATCGAAAACGGTGCCGATACGTTTGACTGCGTGTCGCCGGCGCGTGTTGGTCGTAACGGGGCGTTGTATACGCTAGATGGCAGGGTTAATATTACCAACGCCAAATATCGTCGTGATTTTAGTACTTTTGATTCAAATTGTGACTGTTATACCTGTAAAAATTATACGTGTGCCTATTTGCATCATTTGTTCAAAGCCGATGAATTGCTATCCAACACGCTAGCCACGATTCATAATGAACGATTTATTGTGCGATTAGTTGACGATATTCGCGCTAGTATTTCTGACGGGACGTTTTTTGATTTTAAACAAATATATTTGACACGGTACTACGCTAAAAAGTAATTCACCCCGCCTTGCAAACGGAGTGATTTACTCTACGTGTACAAGACGAGGTTTAACGGATTTTTTTGAACGTGAATGTATTTTGACTCGAAGATACATACACCAACCCAGGCGGTGGATAATACTGCAAACTGCGTATTATCTGGCTATGATTGGTGTCGAAGTGCGGGTCGTCGAACGTAACGACGATTGTGTGGCCAATGCTCGCCAATTTTGCTTTTTTAGTAGCCGACTGATAGATTTCATCAGCTACTATTCGCACTGTATTCGAGATCATTCTGTTGCGTTTTCTTTTCCGCCATCTGTCGAACATCAGATATTCCTTTCATCGATCGAACAGTAAATATTAGTATAGAACGAATAGTAACGTATGAAAAGCATAGTCCATTTTTCCATTACTCATATGGTATACTACTGATAAAGTAAGGAATATATTATGAAAGTAAAAATAGAAATTGATACCAAGACGTTCGTTCGCTTTTGGCTGGTCGTCATCGGCTTTGCCTTTGCGATTTTAGCAATTTATAGCGCACGCACCGCACTGATAGTGATCGGTGTCGCCTTTTTTCTGGCGTTAGCACTCAATAGCCCGGTTACGCGCCTGGCAAAATACATGCCTCATAAAAGTAGGATTGTCGGTACTGCAATCGCCTACATACTTGTCGTCGTTATTCTGGGCGCGTTTATCTTTCTGGTAGTGCCACCGATTGCTCAGCAAACGGTCAAGTTTGCCGAGAACGTACCGAACCTAATCGATGATGTCACAGCCCAATCGGGTGCATTGAACGCCGTGGTTGATCAGTATGGTCTGCAGCCACAGGTCGATAGTGCTATCGCGTCGATAAAAGATAACGCGACGTCGTGGGCGGCTCAAGCAGGTAAAAATATCGTCTCAGGCTTGGGGTCGCTTTTGTCGCTGATTGTATCAACCTTCCTGGTACTCGTACTGTCGTTCCTGATGTTAATCGAGGGTCCAGCATGGCTGCGACGTTTGTGGACGGTATATAGTGATCGAGAACGGATGGAGCATCACCGTGAGTTGCTTGGTCGTATGTATAATGTCGTCACTGGTTACGTCACCGGTCAGTTAACTGTATCAGCAATCGGTGCATTGTCGGCTGGTATGACAGTGTTTGTTCTGAGTTTGTTGTTTAATGTTCCAGCTAACCTGGCGCTTCCAACAATGGCGATTGCTTTTACGCTTTCACTCATTCCAATGTTTGGCTCGACAATTGCTGGCATTTTGATTGCGTTATTATTGCTGTTAAACGATGCTAGCGCAGGTATAATCTTTGTAATTTACTTTATTATCTATCAACAAATTGAAAATAACTTCATTTCACCAGCTATTCAGTCTAAAAAAGTCGAGCTATCGGCACTTGTTGTGCTTGCATCGGTAACGATTGGGTTGTACGTATTTGGACTGGCTGGTGGTATTATATCGATTCCAATCGCCGGCAGCATCAAGGTGTTACTTGAAGATTACATTGAGCGGTCCAAAAAGAAGCATGGCAAAGCCGAAAAACCATTTGCCAAGTTTACAAAAAAAATACAAGGTCACGAAACGTAACGACGTTTATAAAAAAACAATGCCCCGTTCGAGTTTCCTCGTTCGGGGCTTTGTTCGTAGTCCTTTTGTGCTATTTTTCTCCGCCGGTAAAGATGTCGTGTAGTAGCTGTTGTTCTGCGTTTTGCGGCGCGGGGCAATCAGTTGGGTCAGTAGGCCCATAGAGGTCATCGTACTCCCAGCCCGAACGACCACGTTTCCCCTCTTCTTTTTCCTTTGCTTGCCTTGCGATGCGCGCGTCTACTTTTTTCAGTAGTGCATCGCGTTCGGGACGCGTTGCACGCGCATGGTTATCATACTTGTCGCGGTGCTCAGCTTGTGGTTTTTTCTTGCCTCTTGACATCAAACTCACCTTTTCAAAATAGAATGTAAATGGATAGGTACGAACAATAATTTTACATTAACATCATGTAGTAAAAATGTCAATATCTATTTGATGTATGACCAAATAGGACCGCGTGACGAATCCCGAATATGGATATCGCGATTTAATAATTCATCACGTAGTTGATCTGATTTTTTCCAATCTTTTTCTTCACGGGCGCGCTGTCGCTGCAAAATCAGTTGTTTTGTTTCGTCGTCAATGTCTGGTGTCGAGGCTTGTAACTGTAGCCCAAGTATTTGGTCGATGGTTTCTAGTACCTGAGTCAACCCATTCTGGTGAATTGCTGTTGGATTTTTGCCGTCAAATTGTGAAAAAGCTTGATCGATAATATGCAACGCATCTGGTGTATTAAGGTTATTGTTTAATGCTTCGATGATTGCTTGTGACGTGGCAAGTAAGGATACGGCCTTGTCATCAGAAGCTTTGACGCTATCGTCTACTAATGTATCGTGGGTTTGATGACGCAGTGCGGCGACATCACGCCAGTGTTGCAGGCGGTTTTTGGCGGCGGCTACGTTCTCGAAAGTAAAGTTACCCTCGCTATTGTATTGACTTTGTAATATGAACATTCGGTAGTCAAGCGCGCCGTAGCCATGCTCTGTCAAGTCCTGTAGTGTGTAGCCATTATCAAGGCTTTTGCTAATTTTGGTGCCGTTTACTTTTAGGTGGTTATTATGCAGCCAGTAATGGGCAAATGTTTTGCCGCTGGCGCTTTCACTTTGAGCGATTTCGTTGGTATGGTGGACAGGAATATGATCGATGCCGCCAGTGTGAATATCGAGCGTCGGACCTAAAATTGACATTGCCATTGCGGAACATTCCAAATGCCAACCAGGAAAGCCCATGACCGTGTTGTTCTTTTGGTCGCCTTTTCGGTCATTTCCCTCTATGATACTGCTTCGCTCTAGGCTTGAATCGAGCCCTGGCGTCGGTTCAAGCTTGGGCTCCAGGGTATCATTTCGGGTAACGACCGAGCGGCTCTGCAGTGGCATTTCGGTTGTATCTAGTAAGTCAGCGGGAGTTTCCCATTCCATGTCGCGTTTTTCACCTGTGGGCGTAAACTTCCAGACGGCAAAGTCACTTGGATTTCGCTTTTCGACGTTAAATGCTACCCGCGCGCCGGCTTTTTGCGCTTCTAAATCTAGGCCCGCAAAATCAGCATAGCCAGAAAATTTGCTGGTATCAAAATAAATACCATCATCAATTTGATAAGTGTAACCTTTTTCCTTTAATATACGAATAAGTTCTAATTGTTGCGGAATAAAATCAGTTGCTTTGACGATATGTTCGGGCAGCAACATTCCTAGTTTTTCTACTCCAACTAAAAAATCTTCAGCGTAAAACTCTGCAACTTCCCATGCAGTTTTACCTTCACGCGCGGCACCTTTTTCCAATTTGTCTTCGCCTTCATCGGCGTCGCTGACTAAATGGCCGACATCGGTAATGTTCATGACGCGCTCAACGTTATAGCCATTGGCAGTTAATGTTCGGACTAAAATATCCCAATAAATATACGACGCCCAGTTGCCGACGTGCAAAAAATTATAAACAGTCGGGCCGCAGGTATACAGCGATACTTTGCCGTCATTCATCGGCACAAATGGTTCGGTTTTTTTGGTCAGAGTGTTATGCAGTTTGAGAGTCATAGTCTTTCAACGCCTTGTCGGTTGCCGTTACTAATTCTGTCACGATTGTATCGTATTCTTCATAGGCGCGAAAGCCTGCTGCGTATTTGTGGCCACCACCGCCAAAAAATCCGGCTACTTGTTCAGAAATTGGCAAATTAGAACGTAATTTTCCAGTAATTTTACCGTCAGGATAGGTTTTTATGGCGACGCCGATTTCGACGCCTTCTACCAAGCGCATTTCGTCTAGTACCAGTACGCTCGGGTTGTATTGGTCGCTATATTTTTGTATATCTTCCCAGGGGATGTGGACGATTGCTAGTTTGCCACCGAGTAAATATTCGATGCGGCTAATCAGTTCGCCTTTGTATGCTAAAATCTCTGATGATTTTTTCATAAATTCACGGCGGCGTGTTTCGATTGTGGCGACGCTTGCACCTAGCTCTGTTAATTTACCGGCGACATAGTAGGCGTTTGGAGTAACATTTTGTGTCGTTAGCCCTAGGCTATCGGATAAAATCGCCACCAACATGTTTTCGGCAGCTTGCGAATTAATTGACCACTGATTGTCCGTCGCAAACTTATAAATAACTTCACTGGTCGCTACCGCTTCTTTGGAGAGCATAGTGTGATCGAATGTCAGCGTTGATGCGGTGCTATGATGATCGATGACTAAAACGGGATGTGATTCTAAAAAGTGTCGAACACCTGGTGTTTCCAATACTTTCGTAATCAGCACGTCTGCCGATGTATCGACGATAATTGCCAAATCAGCTTTGTTGTCGAACGTCGTGACGACCCTATCCCAACCCTGGATGTAGCGCATGTATTTTGGAATTTCGACCGGACAATAGATAACGACGTCTTTACCAAGGTCGCCCAGGATTTCCTCGAGTGCTAGCGCACTCCCTAACGAATCGCCATCGGGGTTTTCGGCTTGTATAACGATAATTTTTTGTGCATCAGTGATTAATTTTTTTGCAGTGTCAAACATTCTTTTTAGTATAACAGAGGTATATAAATTCGATGCCATTGACAAATATATAAAAGTAATATATTATACGATTAAGCCTATGGCTAGACCGCTCGCAGGCGGAAAGAGAACTTAGGAGTTCACACGTTGGAGCCCGCTCCATTTACTCTCTTTCCGCCTCGCGGTCACCCCCATTTTTGTAGAGCCTTCGGGTTCCGAGTAACCACTTGTATAGAGCCTCCGGGTTCCGAAAAAAATAAAGCCTCCCCTGCGGAGGCTTATTAAATTGGAATCGATACTGCATCATTTTTTTGTTTTAGGTGTAAATAACAGACCAAAC
This sequence comes from Saccharimonadales bacterium (SeqCode), assembly GCA_035704495.1. Classification (GTDB taxonomy): domain Bacteria; phylum Patescibacteriota; class Saccharimonadia; order Saccharimonadales; family Saccharimonadaceae; genus UBA6022. The sequence goes on along the minus strand of DASSWW010000055.1, from coordinate 578 downwards.
GCCGCGCCAATAATTAAACCTAAACCTATCCACAAACCCGTATTTTCTGATAATACGCCAAAAATAACTCCGCCGAGCAATCCGAACGATATGCCATATGCAATAGCGGTGGGTTCGTTCTTGTCTTTTTTAGGCGTGGCCACTACAGGATTCGTCGGCCTTCAAGCGCATGTGTCAGAGTAATTTGATCGGCATATTCTAAATCAACACCGACCGGCAGGCCACGCGCCAGGCGGCTCATTTTGATATCGATTTTGTGTTCTTGAATGTGTCGTTGTAAAAATAGTGCGGTCGATTCGCCCTCGACACTGGCATTCGTTGCGATAATGATTTCTTCAACTTGATCGTCAGCCAAGCGTTTTAGTAGTTCCGGAATATGTAGCTGTTCGGGCCCGACGCCATCAATTGGTGAAATAGCGCCACCTAGTACGTGATAGGTGCCGTTAAACTGCCCTGTGCGCTCTAGTGCGATGATATCAAGTGGTTCTTCAACTACCGCAATTAGTTGTTTGTTGCGGTTTGAGTCGCTATACAGCGGAGATATGTCCTCGTCGGCATCAATCAGCGCAAAAGTCACT
>DASSWW010000023.1:0-3760 GCA_035704495.1 Saccharimonadales bacterium (SeqCode) | reverse complement strand
GCGAAAACGCTGCTTCGTTTCCAAGTCTTCTACCAATGGATCGGTAAATGTATCGACATGCCCACTGGCCTGCCAGACTTTTTGATTCATCAAAATTGCGGCATCGACACCATACATGTCATCACGAGCTTCGACAAACATCTTCCACCATAGTTGCATAATATTGCGCTTTAGCGTCGTCCCTAGCGGGCCGTAATCCCAGGTACCACTCAGACCGCCATATACTTCGCTACCCTGGTAAATAAAGCCGCGGCGCTTGGCCAGGCTGACAATTGCTTCCATTCGTTCATTTTTGATTTGCTGATTTGCCATAATTCATTCATTATAACAGATTAACTAGACCTGAATATCAAAACTCACCACCTTTAGCACCGAGGACTGTGGAATCGGTTGAATAACCGATTCCAGCCGAACGCTTTATTAGCCTTCCAACGGAAGACTAATAAAAGAGTGTGCCGAGGAGATGAAGGTGGTGAGTTTCGATATTTAGGCATCAATGGTAATTGCATAAATATTTTATACATTACATAACTATAATGCTGCGTGCTGTCGCGCAACTAGCCAACAATCTGGCAGCACCATATCTAGCCCGCCAATTTGCGCCAAGGTTTTGAGTGATTTGACGCTAATCAATCGCAGCAGTTTAATGTGGTCAGCCATAATATCGCCACTACCCGCCACCCGAAAGCCCGTTTCCGCCTGATCATAACGATAGCGCAGACTCGCCTGCAACGGCTGGCCATCTATGTCATGGGTCAAACTTAGTTCGTGGCCTAGCAACGCGGCGTGACGTAAATAAAACCAGGTTTCAATAAGCTGGCGCGGTATGGTTTTATTGTCTAAGCCCATCAGCACCTCACTTAACACATCATACCATTCGGGCTCATCCACCATTTCGCTCGCACGACTTACCTGCTTTACAACTTCGTAGGCAAACTGCATAGTGTCATAATCTTCTAAAATATGCCGATAAAACTGCACCAAACGAGCAGAGGTCAAAATCCCCAAATCGCCTTTACCTTGTGTAATAACGATGTCGCAGATGGCGAATAATTCAATCCCGCCAGCTAATTTACTTTTTTCTCGGCGGACACCGCGTGCCATTACGCTCCGTTTTCCATCCGGGGTCAATAGCTGCAGTATTCGATCGGCTTCACCGTAGTTCGTCCGACGCAATACAATCGCTCGCGTCCGCAATGCGGTCATTCTCGACCTCTTTTTCGATGTGAAACCTGTAAATTGCAGAGCGAAAGCCATGAAGCATGAAGAGACGTAACCGCCGTTACGTCGATGAATGATGAGTGGCTTGCAGCCTGTAATACACAGGTTGCAACTGAAAATAGAGACTGGGAATGACCGCTCGTCACAATAACACCTTTTTTACGGCCGCGACTAAATCTTGCGGATGCATTGTGGCTTTATCAAGCACCTGACGAATTCCATAGGCAGCAATGTCTTCCTGAACTAAATCCGGTGCGCTATTCGTACATAGAATAATCGGAATATTCGCTAAATCTGCATGTGACTGCAATTCATGCAAAAGCGTAAAAGCATTTGGGCCAGCAAGCAAAACGTCCAGTACAATCGCATCAGGATGCGTATCATCAACCATATCCATTGCCGCATGTGCGTGACTGGCAAAACAGGTGTTAAAACCAGCTGCTTTCAATGTTCGACCGTGTTGTTCAGCCAGCCAGTCGTCGTCTTCGACAATCAAAACGGTCGGAGCAGCGGTCTTGGTCATAACAAGCTCAACTGGGTGGATGCGTCTATATCAACATAAAACGTCGCACCGTCACGATGCCTGGTTGCCCCTATCCGGCCATGCATCACATTAGCAAACTGTCCCGCAACATAAAGTCCCAGCCCGCTACTTTGCGGCCGATTATGCAGCGCTTGGGTGGTCGTACCCAGGCTTTCTTGCAAACGTTTCCAGGCATCCGCCGGTACAGCTGGACCATAGTCGCGAACACCTAACCTAATTTTTTTACCACCATCATGTACTCTGGTGCGTAATTCGACTGGCGCAGACGTATCGCTATAGTGCAGCGCGTTGTCACCAAAATTAAGCATAATTCGCCGTAGTAAATCGCGATTTGCGACTGCCAAAATCGAACGATGCTGAGGTGCCATTCTAATTTCGCGGCCACATGCTGCATACAGCGGTGCTAGTTCGTGAACAACTTCCTCGCAGACTTGCTGAGGATTAATAGGCTCTAGGTCAAATAAACTGTCTTCTAATCGTGAAGACCGCGATAAATCAGTCGTCAACCGCAGGGCTCGTTCGGCCGTCAGTGTGATTTGGTGCAGCATTCGTTGTTGCTCATCGACGTCTACCACCCCCGCTTCTAGTCCAAGCGCTAATTGACGTACCAGCACCAAAGGTGATTTTAGTTCATGCGCGGCAGTAACTAAAAAAGATGGATCACCACTAAAGAATGACCCATCTTGCAACTTTTCAGTGCGTCCGTTACTCCCCTTCATACTACTTCTAGTGTAGCATGGTCAGCGGCGATATTCGACTAGGTATTAAAGTCGATTGACTTGATAATATTTTCAAAATCGGGTTTGAACGTATCTGCATCGGTACGCAAGGTAACTGTTTTGTCACGCACCTTGTAGATAACCGCTGCACCGCGAATATCTTCGCTAAAATTCCCATCAAAACGTATGCCGGTATGACCATTCGCACTCACCGCGTTGCTACGAAGCTCACCTTCGTCCACCCTATCGTCGTATGTTTTTAATACTTCATCATAGTCTTCTTGGGCGATGGTAACGCGCAGGCCAAACTGCTGTTCATCACTCACTGGCGGAACAGTGACTGGGTTCAGATACGCCAGATAATCACCACCTTCAGTAACATCTTCGGCAATATAGACACTCCAGGTCTTTGGGTAATTAAACGTCAAGCGTCCATAATCATCTGGTCCAACAAATTGTCGATTTGGTTCTTTTTCGCGTTCAGCAAACTTCGCTGCGTCAATGTCGCCCTGTTCTTTTTTTGCCTCAGCAACTGCAAGTTCTATTTTGCCGTCAACATTTGTTTTTTGTTCGGTGTAATTGCTATACGCCCAAATAGCGGCTGACCCAGCTACCAAGAATAGTATACCTAAAATAATAATTGCTACTAATGAGCCGCTGACGCCGCCCTGCTCGTATTTATGTTGAGAGGTGTTCATAAGCAGTATTATACTGATGCGTCGCCCGACTGTAAAGAGGTAATCTGGTAAAGATAATACGCTCCGTCTGTTTTAACCGGTGTCAAGCCAGGCACTGCAAAACCATAACTAATAAATGCGAGTGGTTTTTGCAGTCGCGCTGCTTCATCAGCCACTTTGCGGGCCATTTTTACGATGTCGCGTGATTCACCAAACACATACACTACCGTCGTTTCCGCAGGTAGGGATACAGACCAAAAATCCGCCAAATGTACACGAACCAACGACTGTTTTCGAGAAAGTAGTCGAGAAATTATAACAAGAATTGGATTAAGTTCGTAACCAATTGCGGTCGCCCCGCGCTTTGCTGCCTCGCGCAGCACAATCCCATCGCCCGAACCAATATCAACCAGCACGTCGTTACTACCTAGTGGATATAGTTCTTTAAAAGCGCGCGTCAGGTGACGCTTCCGGCTTGGCACGTACGGCGCCCCGCGAAACACCACAAAACCAAATATCAAAATAAGAAACGTTAACGCCCATACCCACCACATTATTCGGTCTCGTTAAACTTTTCTTTTATGACCGTAATATTGTTT
>DASSWW010000047.1:0-7701 GCA_035704495.1 Saccharimonadales bacterium (SeqCode) | reverse complement strand
ATAATACTTGTGCTTATATCATGCTGGTGGTATAGTCAAATTACTAATAACTAATTAGGGGGCAATTAAGAATGACTCTTAACAATATAAAAACTAAACAACGTGGCTTCACGATCGTCGAACTGCTGATCGTCATCGTCGTCATCGGTATTTTGGCAGCGATTACAATCGTAGCTTATAATGGTGTGCAAAACCGTGCACGGACGACCGAAGCACAGGCAAACGCAAAGGAAGTACAAAACAAAGCAGAAGTATACGCAGCTGATACAGGCGATGGACTATATCCTGCAACTGCAGCAGCATTTATTGCGGTCAACAACCCAGATACCGCGGCGCTCTCACCAAAAGTTGATGCGCTTATCCAAACTGCAGCACCTACATCTACAACTACCACTCGAATCGGCTATGCACCATGCCCAGCAGCACCCGCTTCCCCAACAGGAGCAAAAATATCATATTGGGATTATGCAGCAGCCACTCCTGCACCAGTTTATATCAATGCAGGATCAGCTACCGGTGACACAGCGACTTGCTAATCAGTAACCGTACAATGGCATAAATAACAGTAATACCCTCCTATCTAATAGAGGGTTTTACTCTATTATGCGACCATGCACAAAGTCCTTGTGTTTAGATCTTAAGGATAGTATAGTTAATAGTATTAAAACAAGAAATCATAGGGGGCCATTACGCATGATTCATAACATAAAAAACCTAAACAAAGATCGCGGATTCACCATAGTTGAGCTTTTAATTGTCATCGTCGTCATCGGTATTTTGGCAGCGATTACGATTGTTGCGTATAATGGTGTGCAAAACCGTGCACGGACGACCGAAGCACAATCCAATGCCAAAGAAGTACAAACTAAAGCGGAAATACATGCTGCGGACGCAGGTAATGGCGTATATCCAGCAACAGCATCCGTAGAAGGTATGACGGGGACAGCTGCATTATCACAAAAAGTAAAGGATATGATCAATGACACGACCGCTTCAACAACACCGACAGCTAACGGCATGATTTCATATGTTGCTTGCGGCACTAGTCCAAATTTCACTGGTGCAAAGATTGGCTATTGGGATAGCGTTGCTGGTGCCGCTCGATATCTAGCAGCCGGTACAGCTAACACTATTAATACTGCAGCAACCTGCTAATCATTACTAGTCAAACAAATAAAATAACTCTCTAAACGGGAGTTATTTTATTTGTTAGGTGTGTTTTCAGTCGCAAAACTACACATCACTCGGCAACGGGAATTGCCGAACGAAAACTTTTACTTCGTCACGAAGTGCTGCCAAAGCAACTTCGTCGTTGCAGGCGTCAATCGCCTGCTTCATCCACTGGGCAATTTGTGCCATGTGCTCGCTGCGCAGACCGCGCGTCGTGATTGCTGGTGTGCCCAAACGAATACCGCTTGGTCGAAACTTTGGCAAGGTATCGTCTGGAATACTGTTTGCATTCAATGTCAGCCCAATCGCGTCTAACGCCACCTCGGCCGTTTTGCCGTCAATACCAAAACTTTTATGGACATCTGCCAGTATTAAATGGTTACTGGTTCCGCCGGTGACCAAATGAAAGCCACGTGCTTGCATTTCATCGGCTAGAACTGACGCATTTTCAACAATTTGCGCCGCATACTGTTTAAATTCTGGTCGCAGAGCCTCGTCAAATGCCACCGCTTTGGCGGCGATAACATGCATATGCGGGCCACCCTGCATACCCGGAAAGACCGCCCGGTCAATCAGAGTTGGGATGTTTTCGAGTGTTTTTTCAGGTTTTTGCAACGGATTGCCCACGGTTCCTTTTGTCAAAATCAACCCCCCGCGCGGGCCACGCAATGTCTTGTGCGTGGTAGTAGTAATAACATGAAACCCATAATCAAATGGATTTTTCGCAGCGCCACCCACAATCAACCCGGCTACATGTGCCATATCAGCCATTAATAGTGCGCCGACTTCGTTACCGATAGCCGCAAATTTGGCGTAATCTAGTTCGCGGGGATAGGCACTAAAGCCCGCTAAAATAATTTTTGGTTTATGTTCTACGGCTAACGCACGTAGTTCGTCGTAGTCGATCTCTCCCGTTGTGGTGTCCTTCATTTTATAACGGACAAAATTGTACAGCTGCGCGCTACGTGTGACCGGCGCACCGTGTGTCAAGTGACCACCATGCGACAAATCCATCGCTAGTACCGTATCGCCTGGTTCTAACCACGCACTATAGACCGCTTCATTAGCCGGTGCGCCCGAATGCGGCTGAACGTTGGCATGATCAGCACGAAATAGTTGCTTGGCACGATCGATCGCCAGTTGTTCAATTTTGTCTGTATACTCTTGCCCGCCATAATAACGCCTGCCGGGATAGCCTTCGGAATATTTGTTTGTCAGTACGCTACCGAGCGCGTTTAATACGTCACGTGACACGTAATTTTCGCTGGGAATAAGTTCTAGTCCGTCACGCTGGCGCTGCTGTTCGCCGGTAATCAAATCTGCAATTTGTTTGTCTTGCATATATATTTTCTCCTGTTTAACATTAGTATATCATTGATTTACTATATATCGTATGTGATATAATAGGCGGTATGAGCAATGACACCTACAAGGAAAAGATTGGCACATTAATCCAAGAAGCACGCACTAGCCGCGGAATGACACAGACGGAACTAGCCAAAGAACTAAATACAAGCCAAAGTGCTGTTAATCGCATCGAAAAAGGTGGCCAAAACGTCAGCCTAGAAATGATCGCTCGTATTAGCGAAGTGTTATCGAGTAATATTATTACCCTTAACCAATCTGGCAAAACCAATTTCCGAATAACTGGTGGTAAAAAGCTAACGGGTAGCATCGAAGTAAAAACCAGCAAAAACGCAGCTGTTGGTTTGCTCTGTGCGGCCCTGCTGAACAAGGGTAAAACAACGTTGCGCCGGGTAGCTCGTATCGAAGAAGTCAACCGGATTATCGAAGTTTTGCAAAGCATTGGCGTCAAAACACGTTGGATCAACGATACAAATGATCTAGAAATTATCCCACCAAAACGACTAGATTTGGATAAAATGGACGAAAAAGCTGCCAAGCGTACCCGAACCGTCATTATGTTCCTGGGCCCACTACTGCATCAGTATGATGATTTTAAGCTACCGTTTGCTGGTGGCTGCAACCTAGGCACGCGAACAGTTGAACCACACATGTCAGGACTCGCCCCATTTGGCCTGAGCGTGCAGGCAAAAAGTGATTACTACCAGGCGACGGTCACCGAAAAACCAATTACGCGAACGATTTTATTGACCGAACGCGGCGACACCGTGACTGAAAACGTCATTATGGCGGCGGCACTATATGACGGCATTACAACAATTCGTAACGCCAGCCCAAACTATATGGTGCAAGATGTATGCTTTTACCTGAAAAAACTTGGTGTCAAAATTGATGGTATCGGAACAACTATTCTGACGATTCACGGCAAAAAAACCATCAACCAGGACGTCGAATATTACCCAAGCGAAGACCCGATCGAAGCCATGAGTTTAATTGCGGCTGGGGTGGTGACTGATTCCGAAATCACTATCATGCGTGCGCCGATTGAATTTATCGAATTAGAACTAGCTATCCTCGAAGAAATGGGCCTTAATTATAGCCTGAGTGATGAATACACTGCCCGTAACGGCGCGACACGATTAGTCGACGTACATTTGCAACAATCGACGCTAGTTGCGCCAAAAGACAAGTTGCATAGCATGCCTTTTCCTGGGGTAAATATGGATAACCTACCCTTCCTAGGATTAATTGCCACGGTAGCAAAAGGCCGCACGCTGGTGCACGACTGGTCCTATGAAAACCGTGCGATCTACTTTACCGAACTGACAAAATTAAATGCCCAAGTCGAACTAGTTGACCCGCACCGCGTATATATTACCGGTCCGACAAAATGGAAGCCAGCTGACGTCGTTGCGCCACCCGCCCTGCGTCCGTCAGTTGTTATTTTACTGGCAATGTTGGCTGCGCCTGGCACATCGATTTTGCGCGATATATACTCTATTAATCGCGGGTACGAAGATTTTGCCAATCGCCTCAATACACTTGGCGCGGATATCCAAACAATTCAAGAAATCTAGCGCAGCAATCCGCTATCACAAAACAGTCTACGCGAATGCTGCAATGTCAGGCTGTTTGCGACGAGCCTCGGCGATAGCGATAAAGTTAGAAAAAAACGTTACACCGACTGATGAAAATTCAGGGTGAACCTGAAACCCGTAAATATCGCGCTGACGATGTTTCATAATGATGTTGGCACATTTATCTGATCTCGCCAACAGTTCAAACTCGTCAGGCACAGTAATAGATGCACGGTGCATCGATCGCACTTCAAAGTGAGTCGACACATGATTAAATATTGGATCTTTGCGGGCAGATGATAGTATATACAACCCATCCTCCGCCTCGGTATCACGAATCAATAACGAACCAAATAATGTTCCGATAATCTGGTGTCCTAGACAAATACCCATCACTGGCACGGTGGTTTGTCGAATCCAGGTCAAATAATTCAGTCGATCGTAAAGACTTTCAAAACTATAATGAAGCGGCACACCGCTAACGATAATACCGTCATATTCACCACGTGCAATTGATTCGACAGGAATATTCGTAAAATTCACCATCGTGCAATCAGTCAGCTTAGCAACCGTTTCAGCTAGTGGTTTATTAAAATCGCCATCAATCACATCAGCATTATCAATGATTAGGATTTTCATAGTGTTATAGATTCAACAACTTTCGTGGGTTAGCGACAATCATCTGCGTGATTGCCGTTTCTGATATCCCATTTGCCAGCATTTCATCAACAAATTTACTAAGTGCCTGCACAGGCGAAATATTGTGTTCTTGTCCATAGTCGGTCACCATAACGCACGACTCGGCGCCGATTTGATTGATACTATCGGCCATTTGCGCCGCAGACAAATCGTTAAAATCTGCACCAGTTGCTAGATAACATTTTTCAATCATCACACCTTTTTGCGCTAACTGAATTTGAATATCCAATGGAATAGCTGCAATCCCTAAATCAGCATGCTGAACCAAGATTTTTGTGACGCCATGATCCTGCGCCGCATCAACAAGTGCCACGACTTCAGCAACCGACAGATGACCGGTAGCCAAAATAATATCCGCCTCGCCAATTAACTGCAATATCTGGTGGACTTCGGGCAAAATATTCTGCTGGTCGTCCCATATTGTCAGCCCCTGCTCTGGTTGTATTAACGGTCGTTCACTAGCAAAAAAGCGTGTTTTCTTTTTTGCAAAATCGCCCATATGCTGATGCGAAGACAAAGTCGGCATCCAAATAATTTTAGCACCTAGTCGAATAGCAACATCAACACTACTCGGCGACAGGCCACCAGTAAAGTAATTACAAACCAGGCCGCCATACACATGCAGGCCTGGTTCTTTGGCGCGAATCAGTGTCGCTCTGTCGGACGTTAATGACTCGTGTGACTTTAGCACGACGCCTGCCATACCAGCCGCTTTGATGTCATCGATTAATTCCCAGTCTGTCTGCAAACGTGGAAAAATACTTGGGTCGCTATGACAGTGCAGTTCGATAGCGCCCAATAATAGAGGGTTGTATTTTGTCATATGATTTTCTGTTTTTTACAGCGCGGTAAAAAAGTCCTTTAGACGGTCCATTAGTTTGTTCATGACAGGGTGGTCGTAGTACATAAAATCGTTGTGCTTGCCATCAATCCAATACAGTTCTTTGGGCTCACCCGCCAGTTCGTACAATGCTTCGGCTTCTTGTTTGGGATGTAATAAATTATCTTTACCGTGGCCAATAAACAATGGTACTGGTGCGATTGCGGCGCTGACTTGTTCGACGTTCATCGCAATAATTGATTCAGTAAATTGCAGGTCAATTTGTTTGCCAAATGGTGCCAGCGGAGCTAGCTCTTTTTGAACGTAATCCTCGGTCGCAGGGTCGAGCATATAATGGATAAACGGATCAACGCGCAGCGATTTACCGGTGGTGACACGGCGCGCGCGATCTTCCTCGACATGTTGCAAAATACTTTTCCAATCTTCAGATGTTTGAACAGATTTCATCCAACGTTCGCCGTTATAAAACCCGTTCAGCGCCGCGACAGCCTTGACGCGCTTATCGGTAGCCGCCAGTTCAACCACGCTAGATGCACCCATTCCCCAGCCCAGCAAACCAACGCGTTCAGGGTCGACTTCGTCCTGAATCTGTGTAAAAGTAATACTATTTTTGATGTCTTCGACTTGTTCGGCTAAAATAACACGGCCTGGTTCGCCGCCGCTCTCGGCAAAGCCGCGATAGTCAAAACCAAGGCACACATACCCAGCAGCTGTAAAATAACGAGCAAACATTTTTGGATAAAACTCGTTAAATCCCTGATATCCAGAATTGGCAATAATAGCAGGTCGTTTTTCGCCTACCTTATAATCGTCTGGTACATATAGAGTACCTGCTAATTTTTGTCCTTCGCTGTAAAAATGGATCTTTTTCTCTATCATACCGCTAAAATAACACGTTTGATTGGCGAAAGATATAGGTAAAATAACCTTTTTTCATCAAATCATTATTTTAGCATATCAAACGATCGCCCCTCCCATTAACTGATAGGCAATCATGCCAGATAATTTTCATGACTAGAGGTAGGGCACTTTTTTTCCTCTGTTAGATATGCTACAATTGCATAGTATTTAGCGAATGTAGATCAGTTGTCCAGGCGAAGCCGATATAACTATCGGCAGCTCTAACCAACCGGACAATACTATACTCAACGTAAATACGCTACCTTTACACTATATGGCGAATATAGCTCAGTTGGTTAGAGCGCCGGGTTGTGGTTCCGGAGGTCGTGGGTTCAATTCCCATTATTCGCCCCAAATAAATAAAGTGATCCTCGAGATCACTTTATTTATTTAGAACAATCGATGGATTGAACCCACGACTCGACAGCCCCTGGCTGGCGATAAGTCGTGGGTGCATGTAGCGAGTAAAACAAAAGAAAGCACCGCAGGTATTTTCTTTTGTGAGTGAGCGGAAATAGTCAGGCGCGAAGCCCTGACGCCTTCCCATTATTCCCTGCACCAACACTGGCTCCTCCGCGAATAAATTCATAACAGGCTAGATGTTATTGGTACGGATTATACCCACGCTTGGGCGGTTCAGTAAAATTCTGTCGCTGCGACACCGGTTTAGCGTAGCTGTGCGTCGGTGTTTGCGTGCCATGACGCCTGTCGATGGGGGATGGCGGTTCGTTATCTTCTGTTGGTAATTTTGGCTCGGGTCGGACTGGCGTATTAACAATATCTATCCGCTGATAATGCGAATCACGACGATGACCATGGGCAAGTATAGAATGCTGGTATTTGCGAACAGACTGTCTATTACGATCAATATGGGTACGCTGGCTAAACGTTTGCGGGCTGGCCGCGCCCAAGCCCTCATTCGCAGCCTCGGCATAATGCGTGGAATGAAATGGCTTGCTTTCTTCGTCACCAATAAATTTATTTATATACATAGCAGTTTTACTAATGTTACCATATCTTTTATGTTTTCTATTATACCCTAAAATCTGTTATAATTTGATAGCGCGCGGGTGTAGTACAGTGGCTAGTATGCAAGCCTTCCAAGCTCGAGACGAGAGTTCGATTCTCTCCACCCGCACCAAAGTAAAA
>DASSWW010000037.1:0-10466 GCA_035704495.1 Saccharimonadales bacterium (SeqCode) | reverse complement strand
GGTTCGACATTTAGCTTTGACTTGAAAGCCAATAAAAAATAACTAACATCACGTATAGATAAAATACATAAAGTTAGTTATTTGCCCGAGAGTTTTTGACGACTCTCGGGCGGGGTGGATAATGACGGTTACATCGCGTTGATTGTGAGATGCATCATATCGTTAGTGTTTTGCTTTGCCTCAAACCTGCGTTTTGCAATGAGGCTATTTTGGTAATCAACAAAAAGCAGAATCGCTATCGCCAACGGGGCGGCCGCATAAAGTATCAGCAACATCACAATCAGTATAAATACGAGCGACCCATCTCCATCAATGTACTCCACATAGCTCAGCAGAAACATGTGGAACAACGTAATGCTGAACACAATCATGATGGGTGCAAGTATGCACATGCTTGTACAGCGACGTTTTATATCGCGATTTAGCATCGCGCAGGTTTCGGCAATCTTTTTCCGCATCTGCTCTTCAGCAGCACGTGCTTTTTCTCGCTTTTTGCGACGATTGAACATCATCATCCTCCGAATTGTCAGTCATCATCTAAAGCGCAGAACGCTTGATGAGACATTTCTTCTTTTACGGTAAATCACCACAAAAAATTGCCACTATAATAGCATAATTATATTAAGAAGTCAATTCATAACAGAGGTGTCAGCGAACTATAAAACAGCTGGTGTTTCCTGTGGATGCTTTGCGGCCGCTGGTGGCGCTAACACTGGGCGGCCTTTCCAGGTAATCGTACGGCGAGCATAGCCAATCACGCTGGATATAAACACGATTAGTTCTTGCAGTGCAACAATCGGCCACACCAGCACGCCAATCCACCAATGACGCCGCCAAACAGCATGCGTATAGCGGCCATACAGCAGCGCAAACGATAGTACAAAACCACCGGCGATAGTGTGTATTATTAACCAACCCGTAACGACGCTGGTTAACATGACAAAAAACGGCAGATTTAATAACGTAAGGATGATCAGTCCGACCAAACCACCTTGCCACGTTCCACCAGCTGTGGGATACAGCAAACGTCGGCTGGTTTCGTACTGCGATTGCCATTTCTTTTCGTAACTAACACCCAATTCTTGATTACTGACCAGACAATGATAAGCTTTACTACCAATCAATGCAGCCAAGTGTGCTTCGGGTTGGACTTCGCCTTTATGCAAACCAAACCCGCCAATGGTGTTGAGGAGTGTACGGCGATTAATCAGCCATAACGAACTTGACGCAGCAGGTGCGGATTGACGCGACAGCAATAACTGCCAAAAATAACGTAAATGACCAAACAGAACGCTAGCTCGCCACGTGTCATTACGTTCCGGAATAACCGACGCCATTTGCAAATTTTCTGTCATAGCATAGCCGACCAACTGGCTGATGGTTGTCGTTTTAATGTGCGTGTCGACATCCATAAAGATGATGTATGTGCCGCTTGCTTCGCGGGCAAGTACTTCTAGTGCGTGATTTTTACCCACCCAGCCATCTGGAATAGGTGTGCCGGGTACAAACCGAACACCCGCATGAGCAAACGACTTAATCAATATTGACGTGTCGTCTTTTGATTCGTCGTCGAACACAATGACTTCCATTTTACGGTAGTCACTGGACAACACGCGCTCTAGGCACTGCGTCATGGCATGCGTTTCGTTACGCGCCGGAATACACACGCTGACACTTGGTGCTTCGATTACCGCTGTGTATTTTTTGCGAATCGTAAACAGATGAAGCGAGCGCTCTAATCGGCAAATAAATAGTACAAGTAAGCCCGCCAGTAGGGTAGCTATGATGCTGTAGATGATCATAATCACGATATCACTATGGTAGCATGCTTGACGCCGTAACGGTAGTAGCGTACAGTAATAGTTGACAGTCTGCCTACGAGCAGACTATTTAATTTGGGAGAGCAACACTTTGGCAGCAAAGGATAAAAAACCAGCGGCGAAAAAAACCACGAGTCAAACAAAAGTGACCCGTATTACTGCCCGTGACACAGATAGCAAACCGAAAAAGACTTCGGAAAAACCAGTAACAAAAAAAGTTCCAGCAAAAGCGAAAAAAGCCGAAGCAGCCAAAAAAGCAGCGGTGAAAACATCGCCAGCCGCAGAAAAAAAGCAGTCGAAAAACAAGAATGTTATTCATCGCATTGCTGCACCATTTATCAGCCTAGGCGGCTATTTTAAAGGTGCATGGTATGAACTGCAACAGGTCACATGGCCAAACCGCAAAGCCACCTGGAGCCTCACCGCAGCTCTGCTAGTGTATACAGCATTCTTTGTTGTTGTCATCTTGCTACTTGATGCACTATTTAAATATTTACTTGAACTAATACTAGGATAAACAGGAACAACATATGTCTACAAATCGATACGACAGCACCAGACAATGGTACGCAATTCACACATATAGCGGCTACGAAGAAAAAGTAGCTGACAGCATTCGCCAACGCATTAATGCGGTTGATATGGCTGATAAAATTTTTGATGTCATGGTACCAAAAGAAAAGCAAATCGAAATCAAAAACGGCAAACGTAAAGTTGTCGAAAAAAAGATTTTCCAAGGCTACGCACTTGTTGAAATGAAATTAACCGACGAAACATGGTATATCGTTCGTAATACACCAGGCGTTACTGGGTTTGTTGGTACCGACACTACGCCAACACCTGTGTATGACAGCGAAATCGCCAAAATCAAAAAACGCATGGGCGTCGAAGATCCAAAACACCAAATCAACTTCAAAGAAGGCGAAGTCGTTACTATTACCGATGGGCCATTCAAAGGATTTGACGGTGCAATTAGCGAAATCGACACACAAAAAGGCAAAATCAAAGTCATGGTCAGTATGTTTGGCCGCGATACGCCAGTCGAACTGGACGCGTTGCAAGTAAATAAAGTTTCATAATTAATAGCAGTATTAAATAAAAGTGGTTCGGTATCGAGCCACTTTTATTTAATATAAAATGACATATCAAACACGCCATTGGTATGCCCGTGGTCGCACGACTTGAAAACTACCCGCTTATTTGCTATACTGTATCAGTTACGCACTGCTAAATGCTTCACTATATAGCAGTAATCTAATAAGGAATTTATAATGGCGAAAAAAGTAATCGGAAATCTAAAACTACGCATCCCAGCTGGGCGCGCAACCGCAGGGCCTCCTGTTGGTTCCACCCTTGGTCAATGGGGTCTAAATATGATGGATTTTATCAATCCATTTAACGACGCCACCAAAGCGGACATGGGCAAAGACGTCATCGTTCACATGCAAGTGTTCGACGATCGTACGTTCGCATGGAAATCTCTTGGTCAGCCAGTTGACGATATGATTCGCGAAAAAGTTGGTATCAAAAAGGGAAGTAGCAAACCGCATTCTGAAAAAGTTGGCACAATCACTCGCGCTCAACTAGAAGAAATTGCTGAACTGAAAAAAGATCAGCTGAACGCTATCGATATGGATGGCCGCGTTAAAATCATCGCTGGTTCTGCACGTTCGATGGGCGTCGAAATCGGCGAATAGTTACAATTCTGCAACGATAAAAACACCGCTTTATACGAGCGGTGTTTTTATATTTTTCTCCTACAACCAGAAACCTTAACAATTTAAAACCTCTGGTTGTAGGAGACAGGAATAGACCCGCCACCTACATCCATATGTCGCGCACGTTAATGCCGCTGCGCGTATAAATGAATACTTATTTCATTTTGTAGGGTGTGAAGATGGGCGGGTTCCAATTGCGGAAGCAGTTTGATGCATGCTTTTAGCACGCTCTCACCACTGGAGTCATACAAATCCTCGTATGTTGCATCAAACCGACACGACAGACGCTCGTAAAAATTTTGCAGCGCCTTTACAACGGACGCCACAGCTGAATCTGTTGCTATGTCGTCGCCAATATTTGTTGCAAAAGTAACGATCAAATAATCTTTCAGCGTTGCCACCCAAGCAATACGTGCATCTTTTGTCAGCTCGCATACTAAATAGTTTTGTGCTGGGGTTAAGTGACGGTCTTCGTGGGACGTTGGCTGTGAATTAAAAGCGGGACTGTAATGGTTGTCGCCGATAACTGTCGGTAGCGCAAATGTAACTCGTTGTTTGTCACGAGCTCGTTTTACGACAATTTCATCCATGATTGGCATATTATTCCTGTCTCGATATCGCGTGATACAATCACAGCGATGATGTGAAATGCAATCTTCTGTCACAAGACCTCTATAATTAGACCAAATATTACGTTTAGTGTCAACAAAGGTAAAACCCGCCCCTGGTAGAGGCAAGGCTTTACCGTTTGGGCGGGTAGGGTGATTTTTACTTTTACCGCATAGCGTGTGCCAGCATCAATTCAATGAGCTTGGAGTCAATCTTGTTCATAGCAACTTGCATTTCTTGATTGCGAAGTTTCTCGTCAAGTTCGACGTTCCATGCTAGCTTCGTTTCACCTGACGTAAGGCATCCTGTCTTTCGTACGAACGTTACCTTAGAGGTAGACGTATCAAATTGGTACTCGTTTCTGGTAATGTTGTCCAGATTGCGAAATCCAAACATCTTTCCAGTAAACTTTTTCGTATCAATCTGTACAAAGTAGACGTTCCGATATGGACCGGCGACAGACAGAAAAATACGAATTGTCTCTGCGCTATTCGTCGGATTCACGACTGCGAGACTGTCGTTTGCTGCCCAGCCTTCTGTTAACGTTTTTAACCGTTGTTCAATGTAGGCTTTGGGAGTGTAGACCGTCTTGTCCTTTGTTTGCCAAAAACGATTCAAAAGCGTTCCGTCAAACAGGCCTAGCTTTGCAGCCAGCCCCAGACAAGCTGTCATTACAACGAAAGTCCAAAACAATGCCGGCGTGACTAGTCGCCAAACACCCCACAGATACACGATGGCAAATAATCCACCGCCAGCATATGCTGCGAATGTTCGGTCAGTCATGCCAGTTTGTATAGAATCTTTTCGATACAACATGCGCCATGGTGATTGGTAAAAATACATTTTAGAGCGCCTCCTTTTACATATAGGGGATAGTGGTGTCTAAAATTAATGGTTATTATAGTATAAGTTTATATGTAAAGCAAACTTACTCATAGCAAACAGCTGCATGCTCCGTTATTTACTTAATAAATTTTAAGTGGTATAAATGCATGAATGGTCAATAATTATTGGCTATCGTTCTCTATCATTGGAGTTATGATGATTTTAGATCTATTGCCGCGCTACAATAAAGCGTCTGGAACAGATGACGATTACGTACTGTTAAAACTTTTTTCATACGACGAACACGAAGTTGCATGGGTAAAGCGAACCATCATCGACAACAGCGGCGAATTCACTTCAACCTGCTTGGTAGTATGTGATTGTGATTTTACCGAAGGGGTTGGCTGGTATTACGGTTCTGATGATTGCTTTTACAGCACGCCAGAACACGCAAAAAACTGCTTGTATCGCAGGCAGTCAATCGGTCTTCGCTACCAAGAACTACGCGATTTGTGCGCAGCAGGAAGTAAACCAACAGTCGAAGAAATCGAACAAGCGATGTTTCTGCTGATTACGCTCGCCTCTGAACATGAAATGATTGGTGACGAATACGAATCCAGCTACTTTAGCCTGCAAACGTTCATAGAAATTATGGACATTTCACCTGAAGCGGCACGGACAGCGACAAGCCAAATCTATGACACAAAAGTCGCCTGTTTCGACGGACGTGATATTGTTCCCTACAAAGAACCGCTGTGGTTTGTGAGACGTGAAGAGATAGATATCGTCACAAAGATCACGTCTAAAGAACATCCCAAAGCACTGACCGCAAACGTCACAATGTACGAGCCTGCACATCAGAACATGCCACCAAAATGGCGATACGATATCCAGTTTTCGGATGATTACGAAGAAAACCGTATTATCGATACGAGCAAGTGGATGTTGCCACTGGTTGAATTCCGCGGCGACGACGTGTTAAATGCGGAATTAGCTAAACAGCGATTCACGACTATATGTGACAACCTGGCAAAAGCGCGCACAAAGGACGTACCGATAAATCACATTACTCATGAATAAAGAGAACACGCGCCTTGGGATAGAGTATTTACTCTGTTCCAAGGCGCTGTTTTACTATCTATACATACTGATTTCTTAAAAAATAAAGCCCGCCCGCGGAGGCCGGTAGTGTCACGTCTTTACGACATTTACTACCGGCGACTTCACGCGGGTCGGGCTTTGGGTGGATACTGGCAGCGACAACGAATGTCGTATAAAGGTCGCAATGTTCAATGCTACCGCCTTATTTTTTTATGACGTTTGATAGACTTTACACCTTTAACGCACAAATAAACTAC
Source organism: Saccharimonadales bacterium (SeqCode) (assembly GCA_035704495.1). Lineage (GTDB taxonomy): Bacteria > Patescibacteriota > Saccharimonadia > Saccharimonadales > Saccharimonadaceae > UBA6022. Next base: position 4,136 of record DASSWW010000037.1, on the reverse strand, counting down.
TCCGAATAGCATTAATAGAATGCCAGCCAGACTCGGCAGATACGATATATCCAGACCGTTGCCGTCCGTTAAGTCATACTTCAGTTTAATCGCTGACACTAGTGTGAACCACACAAACAGCGCTACCGTAATGACTTGCCAATATCGATTAACTTCATCCTTTGGATCGTCTTGCTGCTCGTCGTTCTTTGGTTGTGTTTTATCCGTCATCATGACGCTACCACCTATGTTATGTTCGTGACCAAAACAAACGGTCGTTTGCTTTTTTAAAGCCATTAAGTAGATAATATCATGATTTCATATAAAATAAACGAATAAAACGGCGGTTGATTACACAGTAGTAATCTGTTATACTACCTCTATAATAATCAATGTTGGGAGGCTGTAAAAGCCGTTTGCACCACAGAAAGGGTTTACACCTATATGGCTAAAAAAGCTGATTTGCTGGAAGAAGCAAAAAAACTTGGTATTAATGTTACCGAGAAAAATACTATCGCCGAGATCGAAGCGGCGATTAAAGCGAGTAAAACGACAGATACCGCAGAAGAAATCGCTATCGAAACCGCACCAACACCAGATGCTGGTGAAGCAGAAGTTGCCAAAGAAGCAAAAACCGCCAAAGCCGGCAAGCGCAGTGAAAAAGCATTGGCCGAAGCCGAAGCAAAGGCAGAAAAAGAAGCTCGTAAAGAAGCTGGTGATACTGCGCCACAATCAGAAGAAGCTGAAGCACGCGCTAAAAAAGGTCCAAAACCAACCGTTCGCCCACGTTTAGAACGCCGCGGTAAAAGCTACCAAAATGTGGCAAAAAACTTGGACGCAAGTAAAGTTTACGACTTGAAAGAAGCCCTAGAGCTTGCGACAAAAACCAACCCATCAAAATTTGACGCCAGCGTCGAAGTACACGTTCGTTTAGGTGTTGACCCACGTCAGGCCGACCAAAACATTCGTGCAACCGTCAGTCTGCCAAACGGTACTGGTAAAACAGTCCGTGTCGCCGTATTTGCACCAGAAGCCGAACACGCTGCCGCCAAAAAAGCCGGTGCTGATGTTGTTGGTGACGAAGATTTCTTGAAACAATTAGACAAAGAAGAAATTAACTTTGACATTTTAGTCGCGACACCGCAGTACATGCCAAAACTGGGTAAATACGCTCGCTTGCTTGGTCCACGCGGACTCATGCCTAATCCAAAATCAGGCACCGTTGCCACTGACGTCGCCAAAGCCGTCACCGAAGCCAAAGCCGGTAAAGTTGAATACCGCGTCGACAAACAAGCTATCGTCCACCTGGCGATTGGCAAAGTATCGTTTGGCGCTGAAAAACTGGCCGAAAACGCCAAAGCGTTCTTTGACAGCCTGCAATCACAAAAACCAACCAGCCTAAAAGGCGCCTACGTACACACAACCAGCATCAGCACCACTATGGGTCCTGGTATCAAGGTTGAAAACGTCGTTCGCTAATTTGTAGCGTCACACAAAAACACCACCCGCTATAGGTGGTGTTTTTAATTTGCGTAGTATACACTATTTACAGGGTGGGTGAACATTAATAGTTCACTCCTTTTCTTTGGAGAATATCATGGCTTATAACGCCAAAGTACTCGCTGATTCGATTTCTGAAGCTGGAGATCGATTAACGACAATGGAGGTCACGTTACCGCGTATAGTTCTTGCGGAATTTAACACGCACCGTATGTTCAGTCGCAACTCGGCGAGCAGTCGGGCGATTCCGCCTGCGAAACAAATTCAACGCGTATTGGACGATCCATTTATTCCCGTTTACTGGGGAGTCAATGAAAAAGGCATGCAAGCGACGGCCGAACTAGAAGGCGACGATCGTCAAGCTGCGCTCGATAAATGGCTCGAAGCTCGCGACGCGGCTGTCCATTACGCCAGCAACCTTGCAGTCATGAACGTCCATAAACAAACTCTCAATCGGTTGCTTGAACCATTTATGTGGCAGACAATTATCGTCACCGCCACCGAATGGTCAAACTTTTATGCACTGCGTGCGAATCCGGACGCCCAACCAGAAATCCGGATTGCCGCAGAAATGATGCAAGCAGAGCACAGTACGTCACAGCCAACCGTACTGACTAACGGTGAGTGGCATTTGCCACTTATTCAACCCGACGAGCGCGATGGCGTGTTTGAAAAAACACTTAATGCACGTCAAATATCAGCGGCTAGGTGTGCGCGTGTCAGTTACTTGACGCAAGATGGTGTGCGTGACTATTCTGCCGACTTGACGCTATATCGACGCTTGGTCAGTGGAGGGCATATGTCCCCATTAGAACACGTTGCAACACCGTTTGAGTACAGCGAGACAGGTTATGTGTTCAATGATCATGGTCTCTCAGCACGCGTACCACGCATCAGCCCATGGTCTGGAAACTTCCACGGCTGGAAGCAGTTTCGCAAAACCATCGTCAACGAAAATGATTTCTCGAAAATAGCAAAGGGGTGAATACCACGCTCGATGAGCCGGTTTGATGAACACGAATGTTCGTCGCCGGCTCATCGAGCCAATTCATTGAAAATCAGCACTTATTATGCGATACTAAATTCATTAACAGACAAAAACAAACAAATCAACCTGGGGAGGTGAAATGAGCGTTTACAGTAATACCGAAATTAAAGCTGCCATTAGTGATGGCACAATCGTGTCCGTACCATACAACGAAGCGCACGTCAGCGAAGCAAGCCTAGATTTTACGTTAGGCCATTATTTTTATAAACAAGAATACCAAGAAGACGCCAAAGTTTATAATCCGTTTGATAAAGGTGACGTTGACCGCTATTTCAAAGGCCCGCTGGAAGCCATGCCGCACAAACAATGGTGCGACAAATACGGCTATAAGTTATTTGATAACATTCCCGAGAATCATCCGATTATCGTGCTGCGCCCCGGTGAACGAATTTTAGCGCACACTCACGAATTTGTCGGCATTCGTCCGCACGGTGGCGCCAGCGAAGTAAAATCCCGCAGCAGCTGGGGACGTAACGGTGTGGCGGTATGTTTTGATGCAGGCTGGATTGACCCAGGCTACATTAACCGTATTACGCTTGAAATCTATAACTTGAACATGCACGAATCGGTCGTATTGCCCGTCGGTGAACGCGTCGGACAATTAATTTTTCACAAAACCGGCCCGGTCGAAGGCGACTATAGCGATGGCCGCGATGGCATGAGTGGCAAATACCAAAACACTTCAAATCTGGACGAGCTGATCGCCAACTGGTCACCCGAACAAATGTTGCCACGCGCTTACAAAGACACGCGCAAACCCGCACCAGTCATCGACGGCCTAGCAAAAGGTATTAAATAAATGGTTGAACGCGGCAAATACATCGTTATCGAAGGTACAGATGGCACCGGCAAATCCACCCAGGTCGAAATGCTGCGCGATAATCTGACACAACGCGGCATCGAATCAATTGAATTTCACGAACCAGGCGGTGTGCCAATCGCCGACGATATTCGACAAATTATTAAAAATGGTGACTACGAACGCGACGGTGAAACCAATTTGCTGTTATTTACCGCCGCTCGTCACGAAATTTGGAAACAAGCAAAGCGCGAATTACAGTTAGGCAAATGGGTCGTCGCAGCACGTAATTATTACTCGACGATAGCCTACCAGGGATATGGCGAAGGACTTAATTCGGATGTGATTACCGAAACAACTCGTACATTTACCGATGACGATTACATGAATCCTGATTTGTCTGTCATTTTGACACTAGATGACGAAGTTGAACGTTCAAAACGAATTGGCCAACGCGGAGAACTAGCGAACCCGGACACATTTGAATCAAAAGACGAAGCGTTTCAGCATAGAGTGCAATTTGGTTATCTTGCCATTGCCCGCGCGCATAATTTGCCGGTCATATCTGCATCGCAGTCAAAAGAAACTATTCACCAAGAAATTACCAGTTTAGTTTTTCCTAACGACAATAATTAAATTATTCGCCCTGCGCAATACGAAGGTATTTGGTCATATCAATCGGCTGACGATTAACAGTATTTCCGCCTAGTTTAACCAGATTTGGCCTGACTCCAGTCAGATTGATCGTAGGGTCAATGACGATATAATTATAACGTCCGATGAGTTCGAGTTTTTGTCCTTTGACAGTCA
>DASSWW010000026.1:0-7173 GCA_035704495.1 Saccharimonadales bacterium (SeqCode) | reverse complement strand
AGAATTTTTGCACATTCGGCTCATCAAGTGCTGCTTGTTTAACAGTATCCTCGTCAGCATCCGCCGCAACGGTTAATTTAGCACGCAGCTTGCCGTTGACCTGTACGATAATCGTCATCGTATCGCTAGTAATCAACGCGTCATCCCAATGCGGCCACCCCGCTTGCTCGATAGAATCATCATTACCCAACTGTTGCCACAATTCGGCGCTCATATGCGGTGCGAATGGTGCCAGCAATCGTGCCAGCGTACCTAGTGCGTCGCGCCACACGTCGTCCGAAAATCCATCAACTTTTAATTTATACAGTTCATTAACGTATTCCATTAGTGCCGAAATCGCCGTGTTAAAACTGAGACGGTGATGATCGTCCGTCACTTTGCGAGTCGTTTTATGCTGCAAGCGGCGGACGGCATCATCATTAGCAGTACTGGTTTTGTCGCTATCAATATATTCCTGCGTCAATACCCACACTCGATTTAGGAACCGATAAATGCCCGCGATGCCATGCGAATCCCAGGCTGCGTCAAGTTCGATCGGGCCCATAAATAGCAAATAGGTTCGCAGTGCATCGGCTCCGTAACCTTGATCAATCACATCAAGTGGATCAATTACGTTCCCTTTGCTTTTACTCATTTTGCTGCCGTCTTCGGCGTTAATGTAGCCGTGGTAGACCAGCTTTTTTACGGGTTCTTTAAAATCAGTCAACCCCATGTCATTGAAAACATGCGTCCAAAAACGAACATACAACAGATGTGCGACCGCATGATCACCACCGACGTAGTAATCAACTGGCGACCAGCTGTTGGTAGTTGCTGGGTCCCATGCCTGTTCATTATTATTAGGGTCGGTATATCGCAGTAAATACCAGCTACTACAAGCATAACCATCCATTGTATCGGTTTCGCGTTTGGCCGGACCGTCGCAGGTTGGACAGGTTGTATTTACCCATTCAGGTACACTCGCCAACACCGATTTGCCGTCGCCTTTTGGTGCATAATCTTTGACTGGTGGCAACATGACTGGCAATTGATTGTCTGGCACTGCCACGGCGCCATGGACGTCGCAGTGAATAATAGGAATCGGCGCTCCCCAGTATCGCTGGCGACTAATCAGCCAGTCGCGCATTTTATAGGTAGTTTGGCTGGCGCCAATACCCTCTTGCTCTAGCCACGCCACTACTTCGTCACGTACATCACTGGTTGACTTGCCGTCAAAACTGCCGCTATTTTTCATTGTACCTTCGCCGTGATATACAGAGGTGTCACTATTAGCATCTGGTTTTTCAATTACTTCAACAATCGGCAAGTCGTATTTTTCGGCAAAGGCATAGTCGCGCTCGTCATGAGCCGGTACCGCCATCACTGCACCTGTGCCATATCCAGCTAGCACGTAATCGGCTACCCAAATAGGAATATTTTGGCCAGTAGCTGAATTGACTACATAGCTGCCAGTAAAGACGCCGGTTTTGTCTTTTGTGTCAGTCATACGTTCAATTTCTGATTTTTTAACTGCTGTTTCAACGTATTCTTCGACAAATTGCGCGGCGTCGCCAACGGCGAGTTTATTAACCAATGCGTGTTCTGGCGCTAAAACAATAAAGGTCGCTCCAAACAATGTATCGGGTCGCGTCGAAAATACTTTGATTGTTTGGTTGTGGCCGTCAATTTTAAATTCGATTTCGGCACCGACTGATTTGCCGATCCAGTTAGTTTGGGCGGTTTTAATTTTTTGTGGCCAATCCAAATCTTCGATTTCGTCCAGTAACGCATCGGCATAATCAGTAATTTTGAAAAACCATTGCTTCATGGATTTTTTGACAACTTCGGTACCACAGCGCCAACATTTACCGCCTTCGACTTGCTCATTGGCCAGCACCGTCTTGTCAACCGGACACCACCACTGCAAGCTTTCTTTTTGGTACGCTAAGCCGCGTTCAAAAAACTTGGCAAAAATCCACTGCGTCCAGCGATAATATTCGGGATCACTGGTATTAATTTCGCGCGTCCAATCAATGCTGGCACCCATACGCTTGATTTGGTTTTTAAAGTTTGCAATATTGACTTTGGTGACTTCGGCAGGCGCGGTACCGGTTTTAATCGCATAATTTTCGGCAGGCAATCCAAATGTATCCCAGCCCATGGGATTTAGAACATTTTTACCGTGCGCACGCTGAAAACGAGCAATTGCATCGACAATAGCGTGTTCAAATGCATGACCCGTATGCATACCCGCACCACTGGGGTACGGAAACATAGCTGAAATATAGAATTTTGGCAACGACGAAGTATCCGTAGCGACAAATGTTTGTTGTTCATCCCATGTTGCTTGCCACTTTGGCTCGATTTCAGATGGATTGTAGCGCTTCATATCCCTTCAGTATAGCAAACTTCCTATCGCTATTACAGAGACGGTTACACCAGGCTTTATTTTATCTCGCAGTTGACTGTGGTGCAGCTGATTGCAGCAATTTCTGGACATCAGCCTGTAGCTTTTTCAAAGTCGTGGTATCTTTTGGCGTGGTGATTGTGACGTTTTTATTAAACGTCGGCTCGACAACAACATTTACCGCCCCCTGTTTACTGTCGGTTGTCACGGCTACTTTCGTCACCCGATGCGACCAACGACTTACCCATAGTTCGACTTTGCCGTTGTCGTCAGATGAATCACTCTGTTTGGTTAAATCACTGTCTTTGATAGTAAAACTAGCGTCGCAATCGTGCAGTGTTTTATAGAGTGACGTCTCCCTCAGCCCCTTAGCAAATTCTTTTGCGGTATCTGGGTTAGTGGCAAGTACATATCCAATACTACCTTCACGACTACCTAATTTTTCGTCAATCACGATAAATTGATACTGTTTATACAAACTAATCAATTCTTGCTCTAGCTTGTCCTCGTCTTGGAACTTTTTAAACGCATCGTTCATACAACGTTGCGCCTGTGCAGCATCTGGGCTGTAGCTTTTCAAATCCTCGGCGTTAATTTTAATCCATTTATCGTCTATTTTATCGATAATCTTGTCGAACAAATCCTGCGAAGGTGGCGGTACAGTAGCCCGATAATTTTTTACTAATTCGTCGATGTTTTTAACTTTAAAATACCAATTGCCATCATAGCTAGCAATTGTATTGCCTTCTAGTTCGTACGTTTTATCATCGACATCAAAGGATAATACAGCGTTCAGAGTACCCTTATCAGACGTACCCTTACCATTAATGGCGATGTTAAAATTTGACTCACCATCGACTGCAATTTTTCCGGTGTACGTCACGGTTTTTGCTTTGATGGCATGCATGATTCCATCCGATACGACTTTGTTCGGATTTTGGTACCACAGATTATATAACAATACGGCAACTGCTACCAACCCTAATAGAGCAATAACAATAATCCACGTCCGACGACTCATATTTTTTGGATGAAATCGCGAGGCGCCTGACGCTGGTTCAGAAGTTGGCGGTTTATTATCTGGGGGTGGTGTGGTTGTAGTGTTGTTCGTTTGTATCTCTGGCGGTCTATCGTTATTGTCCATATTCTTGCCTCCTCTGCATGCTAGTCATTACAATTAACGTATCATATTGAATAACGCAAAAGTGTTAGAATTTCGAGAAAAAGTCCGATTTTGTTTTTAGCCATTCGGGTGACTGGCGGACTAGTTCGTCGTCTTCGCTGATGACACACAACATTTTAACGACTTCTTCGGCATAAATATCACCTTGCGATCCTTTTACTAGGACAGCTGCGTTTTCTGTCAGAACACTACGGGCAAATGCGCCAGCGTCAATTGCGCTTTTAAAACTGCGCACCTGACAGCCGCGCTGTCGGGCAACTGGCGCAAGGTATTTTTCGGTCATCTTGCCAATAGTAATTACCCACGATAATAGATTAGGGTCACACATAGCGCCTAATTTTTCGTGTTCGGCTGGCGACATTGTTCCTAACTCGTTCATATCACCCAGAATCGCAATTCGTTCTGGCGCCTGCAAACTATATAGCGACTGTAATGCAGAACTGGCAGCAACAGGGCTGGAATTGTACGTATCGTCAATAATCGTGCTGTTTTCTAATCCGCGCAGCAGATTCATACGCCCTGGAACGGGTTGAATCAGGGCCAATCCTGCGGTAATCTCTTCGGCAGTCAATCCCAGTTTGACTGCTACTGCGACCGCGCCCATAACTGGTCGCAAACTGTGTTCGCCAATTACTTTTATACTTGCCGGGATTGATTGGTCAAACTCGGGAACAATCACCGAACCTTCATACCCATTTTCTACCGTAAAATTTTGCGTCTCAAACCGATATTCGGCAACGCCCGATGTGCCGTACGTATACAGGTTACCGTTTGTCAGATAGCTAGCGTACTGACCGTCAATATCGTCACGGTTAATAATCGCCAAGTGCGAAAAGTTAGCCGCAGCTAATTCCTCTTTGGCAACAACCTCGATGTCATGAAAAAACTCCATGTGTTCTGGAGTAACAGCGGTCACAACGCCAATGTGCGGTTGTAGGTATTCGCCAAAGTGAGCAATATCGCCAGGATGATCGGCGCCTAGTTCTTGAATAATCACATCCGTGCCGGTTGGTTCGGCGATACGAGCGCGAGCGGCGCGAAATACAGATATCCAAGCGCCTACACTTTTAATATCTTCAGGGTACTCGATACCTAAAATTGCCAGTGGTGCACTCATGTGCGTATTATGGTTGCCTTCCTGCAAGGCCACGCGATAGCGGCGCGATAGTAATGTTGCGATTGCACGTTTGGTGCTGGTTTTACCCACGCTACCAGCAACAACAATCAGTTTTACTTCGGGATGCTTTTTAAAATATTGAACAACGTATCGTTCCAGAATTTTTTGTATCATAACTTTAAACATAACTGCTACTATCATAGACGATTTGCGACTGATGCGAAAGTAGAAGCCCTTCGCTCATTGTTGATTGGCTAACGTGTTACTCACTTTTTTTCGATACTTTTACACCGTTATATGTATAGACAACCTTTTTCCTCGTTGATGCCTCGACGGTTTCCAAGTGAACTGGTCGTTGCCACAAACTATGCAGATACGGCAGCGTTTTTTGGATATATTCAGCGTCAAGTGATCGGCCATCAAATTCGTGGCGCAGGTATAGTTGGCCAGCTTTGTCGTGATCACCGTTAATCACATTGATATATGGCGTGCCAGAATTGTCCAACATGGCGACCAATTTGTCACGAATTTCTTGCCAGCCAGTGCTGCTGATAATCGTTGACTCTTCGCCGTTAAATCCTGTTTGTTTTTCGTAGATATACATACCCATGCGATCGGCTACGTTTTTATCAAAATAGTTGCGGATAAACGATTGGTCGTCGTTATACATCATAGCTTCGCGTAGGACTGGCGCGGCTGGACTGTCTTTTAATTCGCCGTCAAATTGCGGATAAACGGTTTGTTCTTGGCTGCGCAACCATGCTTCTTCTTTGGGTGTTAAATTACCATTATGGCGGTCCTCGATATATTCAAAAAGTTTCATACCAACGTAGTAAGGGTTGATGCTCTTTGGGTCGTGCGCAACAACGCCAGAATGAACTTTCCACCAGGCTTCGTCTTCTTTTGGTGTAATCAAATTACGGTTGCTCATTTCACGCATAATACGTTTGTGCCAATACGCTGCCCAGCCTTCGTTCATAATTTTTGTGCGACGCTGAGGATAAAAATATTCTGATTGGCTGCGTACAATATCTAGAACATCGCGCTGCCATTCTTCCAGATATGGCGCATGGTTGCGGATAAAGCCAACGACGTCACAATCTGGCGCTGGAGGGATATTCAGGGCGACACGGCCCAGTTCGCGGACGGTTTCTTGCTTGACCGGGGGATCCCATTCGTTCTCGTTGCGACGTTCGTTATCGCGGATACGTTGCTGTTTTTTTTGCTCTTTTTCATGCCACATTTTAATTTCTTCGTCACGACCAGGACGGTCATACATATGCGGATCGATGTGCTCTTCGATAGCCAAAGCCGCATCCAAAAACTTTTCGACCGCGTCGTGTCCTTCGATTTCTTCGTAACTTCGGATTCTATCTGCACTAAGCGCGGCAGATTTTGGCATATCGCGGCGAGTTTCGGCAAACCATGCGTTGTTTTTGAAAAAATCAGTATGGCCCAGTACGTGCGCCATCACAAATTTGTTTTCGATTGGTGGGTTGTTTTCTAGCAAATATGCCTGTGATGGATCGCTATTAATGACAAGTTCATAAATTTTAGACAGGCCGTGATCATACTGCGTCTTCATCTGGCGATATGCTCGGCCATATGTCCAATGTGAATACCTGCCGGGAATACCATATGCGCCCATTTGATAGATGATGTGCGATGGCACAACTTCAAACTTGGTCGCAAAAGGATCGAGGTGATTCTCTTCGGCAATATCCCAAATATTGCCAAGTGCCTCCTCTAGCTCTTGGTCTTCCGCTTCGTGTTCGTGACCAACAGCTGGTTTTTCGGTTTCGGCTATTTCCGGCTCTATCTTTTTATAAAATTTGTCAAATTCTCCACTCATACTTACTTGGCCACGCTTTCCTCTGGATTAAATACCTTTTTCAAGGCGGGCAATACCGCTTGCTTACCATTGACCATTAACGCCTTAAACCGTTCGTCGTGGATATCACTTTCGTATTTATTGAATAAATTACTGCGAGCACTACGTCCAACTTGAACGTACGCATATTGATTAACGTCTTTTTCTAGCAGTTCATTTACCAACCGCACACATTCGGCATTGTCGTTACCATAATTATCGCCGTCAGAAAAATGAAGCGGGTAGACATTGTATCGGTCACTAGGGTAGCGTTCCTGCATAATGTCGAGAGCCATTTTATTAACCGACGAACATTTAGTGCCCCCGCCATATGATGAGCGACTAAAGAATTCTTCTTCGGTGGCTTCTTTGGCGTCGGTATCATGAGTCAAAAATACCATTTCAACTTTTGGATATTTGGTACGCAAAAAGTTAACTGTCCACCAACAAAACGCTCGTGTTAAGTATTTTTCGTTATCACCCATCGATCCAGAAATATCCGCCATTGCAATAACAACGGCGCTATTCTCTGGTTTCATTTCTTCTTCCCACACACGAACCCGGTAATCGTCTGGTGATATGTTGGCCAGACGAGCCTTACCAGTCTGAGCGTTGCG
>DASSWW010000035.1:0-3813 GCA_035704495.1 Saccharimonadales bacterium (SeqCode) | reverse complement strand
TATTTCACTAGAAGCCGTACTTGATGAGTTTTTTGGTGAAATAATTTTAAACATCGAAATCAAACAGCGTGGCATGGCAACAGATATTATTAAACTCCTTGAACGAAAATATATTAAGCGGCAAAGCGACTGGGATGTGGTAGTTTTTTCGTCATTTTTAACCAATGAACTTTCTGCTATTAGAAAGCGCAGCAAAAAAGCTAACTTATGGTTGCTCCATAATCGCAACCCATTCATTTTTATTGCGTTTGCACGTCGTCTACAGCTAAGCGGCATTGGTTTTCATCGTCTGTATATTAACGATTTTGCGTTGGCGATTGCCAAAAAAACTAATTTATTTACCTATGCCTATACTGTCAATCGACCTCACGCCGCGAAGCAGCTACATAATCGTGGCATCGACGGAGTAGTTACCGACTACCCCGCTAAAATATTAGCCGACATCATGCAGCAAAACGCTTAAGTAAGTTGTTTTAGCTGATCCAGGTATTCGCGCATCGACAACGCTGCTGTGGCACCTTCACCGACAGAACTCGCGATTTGCATCGTTGCGCCGCTGCGAACATCTCCGCTAGCAAACACGCCAGGGACAGACGTGGCCAAATGAGCATCAGTCATCACCAATCCTTGTTCGTCAAGCTCGACACCACTACCAGCAAGGAACGATGTGTTTGGCTTTAGACCAACAAAAATAAAGACACCGTCGGTCGCGATAGCGACCGGCTCGCCGTTTTCGACAGCTTTGACGGCAACAACTTTGTTATCTTCGGTCGCGATTTCTTCGGTCGTCGTCCCTAAATGAACGGTAATTTTTCCATCATCAATATATTTTTGTAATTCGTGCTGTAAAACTTCGCTGGCTTTAATTGTACTGCGAACTAACAAATCAATATGTGACGTAAATCGTGTCAAAAAGATTGCTTCTTGAATCGCTGAGTTACCACCCCCGACAACCACCAGCCGTTTATCACGATAAAACGCTCCGTCACAGGTTGCACAGTAATGCACGCCACGACCATAATATTCGATTTCGCCTGGTACACCTATTTTGTTATAGTCACTGCCTGTCGCGATCAAGACTGCTTTTGCGCGCACTTCTTCGCCATCAACAATCACCGTTTTAATGCCATCGTCGTTACGAATAGCAGATACATCACCGAACTCAATGACTGCACCAAAACGCTCGGCTTGTTTTTGCAATTGATCCGCGAGTGTCAATCCAGCAATACCGTCAGGAAAGCCTGGATAATTATCGACTTGATCAGTAATTGCCGCCAAGCCACCAATCACACCTTTTTCGTATAGTACCGTTTCGATGTCCTCGCGGGTTGTATACACAGCAGCCGCGAGTGCGCTAGGGCCCGCACCGATCATAATAACGTCGTGAATTTTATTGGTTTGCATAATAATCTATTAACTCCTGTGGTACTGTTGGTTCGTCGGCAACCTGCGGGGGCTGAATCACCATAACAATAAATTTGAGTGGCGTATTCGGTGGAATATCTTCCCCTTGTCCCGCTTCACCGTAGGCTAATTCGGCGGGAATAGTCAGTTGACGGACACCCCCAACTTTCATACCAATCACACCTTTATTCCATCCTGGTATCAAATTACCACCGGCAATCGGCGCTTTTAGACTGTCGCCCTGGATTGAAGAGTCAAATACTTTACCCTTTGGATTCCAACCAATGTAGTAGGCTTTGTACTCTGTTTCTGCAGTAATTTCTTCGCCTGTGCCGTTCTTTAGGTCGGTCGTCTGCAATTCATCTACTTCGCTTGCGTCGAATGCTTCTGGATGATCGCTGTATTTACTAAACTCGTCATAATATTGTTTAGACAATTCAACCGCTTGTGCGTCTAACTTTTCTTGGTAAGCTGCGTATGCTGCTTGATACTGCTCGGTCATTTCCTTTATACGAGCTTGGTCGGTCTGTGTATTCATTGGTTGTAGAATCATGGCAGCAAAACTACCCAGCGTTCCTACTAACATCATCGCGGCAATTATCCATATGCCAATGCGCGTACTTTTCTTTGTGGCCATAACTAACAAGACTCCCTATCTCATATTCGTGTAATTGCTTTTATTGTACCATTTTTCGATTGTTCTAATCAATCTATACTAACCTGAATTTATAACTCTCTCACCTTTATCACCGAGGACCGTGAAATCGGTTGTAATAACCGATTTCAGCCGAACGCTTGTGTAACATTTCCAGTGGAAGTGTTACACAAAAAGTGCGCCGAGGAGATGAAGGTGAGAGAGTTATAAATTCAGGCGACTAACTTTTATTAACACTACTCAGCACGAATGTCATATGTTTTCAATTTCTTTTTGGCAGCATCTGTTGTACCCATCTGCAGGTCAAGCAGTTGGCTGTATATGCCACCCGTTTTTGCTAATTCGCCTGGACTGCCGATTTCGTCGATCGTGCCACCTTTGATGGTGATGATTTTATCGACATGTGCGATGGTGCTCAGTCTGTGAGCAATGATTAATGTTGTGCGATTTTTCATCAACCGATCAAGTGCTTCCTGCACCAAATGTTCTGCCCGGCTATCCAGGCTACTGGTGGCTTCGTCTAAAATCAGAATCGGTGCGTCTTTTAAAATTGCGCGTGCAATAGCGATACGTTGTTTCTGGCCACCCGATAATTTAATACCTCGTTCACCTATTTCGCTGTCGTAACCATTATCTAATTTTTCAATAAAACTGTGAGCGTTCGCTGCCGTTGCTGCAGCTACGACCTGATCGTGCGTAGCGCGTGGATGTGCGTAGGCAATGTTTTCGCGAATTGTGCCGCTAAATAACGCCGGGTCCTGAAAAACAGTCGCGATTTGGATTCGCAAACTTTTTTGCGTCACGTGATTAATGTCTATATTATCGATTGTTACTTTGCCTAATTGTGGTTCGTATAATCGCATCAGCAAGTTTGCCAGTGTCGTTTTTCCTTCGCCGCTTTCACCAACCAAAGCCACCTTCTCACCCGGTTCGATGACAAATGAAATATGATGCAAAACTTTTTGCTTTTTGCTATATCCAAAGTTAATTTTATCGTACACCACACGGCCATCAGTAACCACTAGATTATGAGCCTGCGGTTTATCCTGAATTTCTGGAGCAAGTTCCATTGCCTTCACGTAATCTTTACTTCCCGTAATTGCCCGCTGAAATTGGTCGACAATAAAACTCATACTAAATAACGGCAGCCGCAAAGCGTTAATCAGCGTCACCAACAACACCATTTCGCCAATCGTAAATCGACGCTCGACTGTTTGTACAAAAATAAATGCAAAAATGAGGAAAAAAATAACTGATAACGCCATTCCGCGCGCCACATCCATTTCATGCCAGTATTTTGACTGCTCACGTGTTAGTGTAATCGTTTTGTGATAGCGACGACGGAAATGACGATGTTCTAGCTTTTCCTGAACGTAACTTTTGACCACTTTGATTTGCGTCACGACTTCAGCAAAACGACCACTGGCAATATCTACTTCCAAGTTTTTAGCATTTTGAAGTTTTTGCCACTTTTTGCTGGTGATGGCGGTGAGCCACAGAAAAAGTGGGTAGATTACTAACACTAATAACGCGAGTTCCCAGCTATAAAACCATATAATTCCAACTGTAATGACCGTAGTCAATATCATCTGGAAGAAATTATTCGCAAACATGTTAACAAAGTTTGCTACTTCGGTAATCGCACGGTTCAGACGATTAATAATCGTACCTGTCAGTTCGCCGTCATAATAACTTTGCGGTAGTTTTAATAAGTGTTCATAATAACGAGTCGATAATTGCGCTTTTAGTTTGAC
>DASSWW010000031.1:0-6048 GCA_035704495.1 Saccharimonadales bacterium (SeqCode) | reverse complement strand
GATTGGTTTTTTTGTTTTCATTAATGGTATCGCTTGTGCCTATAGTATACCCATTTATACCATAAAAAGCGAGAGACGTTACAGCCTCTCGCTTTTTATCACTAAGTATTTATGGTCTTTAGATTTCAGTTCCGCGGTATCGACGAATCGCTGCGGCAAGCCATAGCCAACCAGCTACGGCAACGCTGGCAATTGCAAGCCACCAAAACCATGCCAGGCCAAAGATCTTAAAGATATCATTACCTGTTTCGATCGCACCAGTGTTTGCTAGTGGCGTACCGTTGTCTTGGGTACCCAAGACTTCAGCGTCATCTTCTTCGGTGTTTTCGTCTTCGTCATCTTGTGCGCCAAGAACATCAGAGCCGCTGAATGCCAAGCCGTTGTTTGCTGTACTTGCAAAAATAGGCTGAGTGAGTGTACTGATAATACCAGACTGACTACGTGCATTTCGTTGCGTTTCGTTGCGTTGAGTTTCTGTAGTCGAATCATCTTCGTCATCTACAGCAGGCACTAAACTTGCAAACGTCCAGCCGTTTGGTTCAGTCATTACTGTTAAGTCAACGGTTTCCGTAACAATGTCGCCAACGTTGTTGATGCCAGTCACGCTCACTCGCGCCATTGCAGGTATATCAGCAGTCGTCCACTCATATTCACCCAAGTTCCAGTATTCTTCAATATACATTCCATCGGTAATAATAAATGGTGTACTCAGTTGTGTTATTCCGCTAGCAATCAAATCTAGCAAGTTTTGGTTGTCGGTATTCGTCACAAATGGAGTCGTTTCGCCATCGCGATACAATGCAACCGACACTTCTGTAACATCGGCAAAGTTAGCGATTTCAAATCCAACATTAATACCTTTGTAGTCCACACCACTATGGGTATTAAAGTTCTGGCTCAATACAGTTGGTTGTGGATTGTTAACATTAAGTGTAATTTTTTCAGTAGAAACACTGGTTTTGTTGCCTGCCTGATCACGTGTTTCAAATTGTACCGTGTATGCACCATTAGGTAGATGTGTCGTATCCCATACAAACTCGTGTACAGAACGTCCATCTTTGAACAAGCTCGTATCTCCATAGCCTGGGCCGGTAATACGGAAATACGTATTCATTGGATTTACATCACTAACTTCCCCAACTAGGTCGACGATACCGCTCACATCTTCGCCATCTTCATGTGAAGTAATGTCAGCTACGGGCGCATCTTTATCAACAACTACACTGTGGATTTCGCTCCATGTCATATTGCCAGCAGCGTCAACCGCAGCAACGCGCCACCAAAACGTATGATCAGTTGTTCCAGAAACGGTATATACATCGCTTCCGTTTGCTGTTAGTTCTTTATCCCAGCCTGGACCGTTAGGATGGTTAGCTCTTGCCTCTGATGTAAAGCTTTTGTAGATGTACTTTACAACATCACCTGAAGTACTGTTTTCCCACTGGCGGTTAATTCGGCCTGGTTGCATGTAGATGGTCGACTCTCCCAGCAGCGCAGATGCATCGGGAGCATCATTATCAACAGTAAATCGGTAGACACTTGCCTCGGCGTCATACTCGCCAGCGGTATTTAACGTAAGGTATGTCCATGGTGTACTATTTGTCAAAACATCATACAGCTTGAAACGCAGGCGCATATCTTCGGTGTATGCGTCAGCCAAAACTCCTTCGTCGACGCTTAGGTGTGCTACATAAGTGTTGTCGCTAATCTTGTCGAAGTGAACACGTGATAGTGCAATTGCGCCACCGTCGGCCGTTGTGCGCATCAAGAAGGCTTGTGATTTCCAGTCAAGGATTTCTTCGTCGGTTACCATTGTAAGCTTCAGTTTTCCGTCGGTATTCATAGCCGCGCTTGTGACGTCATCGTTGTTAATATTTTCTAACGTGGCTGATTCAATAACGGGTGCAGTACTATCAACCGTAAAGTCAGTTGACCAGCCCTTTGAACCAGTCTTGCCAGTCATGTCAACAACCGACACATGCGCTGCATAGTCGCCATCTGGCAAATTCAATTCATTCGCGTTGTACGTTTTTGACCAATCAGCTTCCGTACCCTTACCAATCAAGTTGATAGTTGTGCCACCATAGCGTTTGCTATTGTCACGGTTTACAAGTTGTACATAGACGCGGTTCAGTGCGTTGTCATCCGTGGCAACACCGCTAACCGTAAATTCATTGCCGACGATTTCCGTAGGGACAGTCAGAGTTGTTTTTGGCGATTCGTTAATTGGAGCGGTAATAACCGCACTTTCAATCACATTTATAGATACTGGCAGTTCAGCAATCATTTTATCGTTCGCATTATTTAATAAGGTCACTACTGCTTTGTAAGTAACCGTATCTTCAAATGTAACTCTATAATCTTTGGTACCGGTAGATGCCAATGAAAAAACTTCTTCGCTACCACGAGGCATTGGAGAATAAGTTCCGTCGGTATTTTTTTCTTCAATAAGAATTGCACTTGGATTGCCTTGGGTAAGCGCCATTTCAATACGGGCGTTAACACCAGTAGCGTTAGCTATGTTATCAAGCTGAACGCTAAATTCTGTTGGTGTGTCTACTGTTACTGTGGCGGGTATGTTCACGGCAAGCTCCGCGCTTGGTGAAGTATTGGTATCAATCGCAAAGGTAACTTCGACGCCGTCTTCACTGGACGTATAGGTTGCGGTGTCTATTGTCTCTGGGACAGAATTTTTAAGCGTGATTGTATCACCGGTATCAGTAAAAGTGAAAGTATGGCTCAGCGTATAGCTGGCATCACAAGATGCAACACTGCTAACCCCGTCACAAATAGTAACTGTTGCGCCAGCGACAAGCGAACTAGTAGTAGAAATTGTGCTGTCGTTATCTCCGTCGTGAATTTTCCACTGATCAAGGTCTACAGTGCCGTCAGAAATGTTTTTGAGTGTTACATACTCGCTATCACCGACTGCCGGATTGGGCATGACGCCAATAATTTGTACGCTGGCACTCACAGCGGCTGCGGATGCTACCTGAGATGAAACCAAACCGTAAAACGGTTGCGCTACAAGTGCAAACGCCATCATTAAAGTTGTTATTAGCCGAACTTTAACTGACGACGTGCGCCGAATCTGTAATGCCATGTTGTCTCACTCAATTCCCCGCACTCCACATGCGGTATTACTTTGAGTTTACTTTACCATACAGATCGCTAGTTAACAAACGCGCTTTTGATGGCATTCCGTCGTGCTAGCAATTGCATCGTCAGCTTTCCTATCGTCAGCACTAGCACCACACCAAGTAACCACCAATACCACATCACCCCAATTATCTGCCAGCCCCGTTGTGTGGCCTGTATCGGTGCGAGTTGCGCCGTTGTTTTGGTTGGTGTTGCTATATCTGCCATCGGCATACTAGCAAAACTCGGCGTGTAAGCTAGTTTAGTCGCGCTGGGTGGAAGTTGATTGATATCGATAGGTGTCATCGCAGGCAAAGATTCGTGAGCGTTTTGCGCTTGTTGTACAGACCGCTGAGTATTATTCGTCGCATTGTTAGCATGACTCGGTGTCATCGGCGCAGCTGCATGTGGCGCAGCGTTTTGTGATGATTCGCTGTCGTTACTATTACTGCGTTCAGACTGCTGCTGTGATGCTGATGGTGACGATTTATCGTTATTATCGTCATATAAAATTCGTTCAATAGGCTTGGTTGCTGTGCGCAGTAAATCATCAGCGTTTAACAGCGCACCAGCGTGCTGAAATGTAACAATACTGACAAGGATTGAAGTAATGATGGCAGACACGGCTATTATAGCCCACGTTCGAACTTTTACTGATGTCACGCCCCGCATGTGTTGTTTCATCGTACTGCCCTCACTTTTCCCCGCTAAATTGCCGAGGTTAGTATGTATTTTATTATAACACAGGCATAATGACTGTTACTTTTAGAAGAAAAATCAATATGTTTATACTTGCATAATAACACTAATTATGGTACAATCGTGCTAATACAACGACGATCAATTGTTTATTATGAATAACCCAAACTACATCCCCTATTCGCAACAAGAGCGGCACCGGATCATTGACACGGTTATTGAAACAAGCGTCGAAGCACTACAAATACCAGAAATCGAAAAGCGATTAGGCAGTCGCGCGATTGATCTATCGAATATATTGCAACACACAACGGTCCCCAATATTCAGCACGGTGAAATTATTCCGGTGCACAATCAAACCGATCAAACCGAAATGATTGCATTACATAGCGATGAAGTGGTGTCGCGCAGGTATCGTGACATGTCATTTAATACGACTCAAGAACAGACTTTGGTAAATAACTATGGGCCGAAAATTGCAAACGACATCATTAACGTGCAAAAACAGTACTTTGATACTGACGAAGACACCATGCCACTCGCAAGCTTTGATCAACTCGGTGTCGCAGCGCATGTATTTAAAGCGACCTTACCTCAACAAACCAACTTTGGCGCTATGGCACTAAAAGGACGCCCCTTGGTCGTATTTAACGCTGATCGACCAAACGAACGTAGCCCTTCGTTCGCCCTCCACGAATTAACTCACGTCTTACAGCTCCATCGACGACCTATTATTGAACCCGGGGAAGATGGTGACCAAATCCATATTGAAGAAGAACTCGAAGCCTACCACGTCTCTGCCCAAGTCATTCGCGGCTATCAAGAAGCGGGCCGTCATGTCGAGCTACAGTCCAGTATTGATGAGGCAGCGCAAAAATGGATGTTACAGATTGACGACGTTCGTCGGTCGCACCAGCACAACGACACGAACCCGTTCGAAGCCAATGATACGGTTGCTGCTGGACTAGCCGCCCATCACCTGTCAGTCACGCGTATTGGCTAGCGCTTTTGTTGCAGGCTATCAATATGACTATGGTTCAGGCCGTAATAATGAGCAATTTCGTGCCATAACGTTCGTTTGATTTGTTCTAATAGTTCGTCATCGTTATTGACCACAGCTAAGATAGAGTTTTTAAATAAAGTAATTTTATCTGGCAACATTCCTGAAAAGCCGCTGCCCCGCTGCGTTAACGGAATACCTTCGTACAATCCTAGCAGCAAATGGTTGTGGTCGATTTTCATTTTTTCTAATTGTTCAGGCGTCGGATTATCAGCCTGAACAATAACGACATTTTGCAGGCCCGTAATATATTCCTGCGGCAAATCGTTCATCGCACGAGTAATTAATTGATCGAATTGTTCATCGGTCAGTTGCATCATATTAATTCATTATACTATAAAATGTATAGTATTTCTATTAATCCTCGGTAAAGGTAAACCACTCGGGGTCTTGGTGGATATCAGATTCAACCGATTGCCAATAATGCGATAGCTCACCTTCATCAGGCCGCTCTTCTAACACAATCGCATCGGATTCGGATTGCTCGGCGATAATCTCTTCGCGCAGTCCATCACCTAATGGATCGACTGGAGTAAATGTAATGTGGTGTGGGTGAAATTTATGTGACATACTTTTTTTGTTTATTTTTATTGCTGTTATATATTTATATTAGCATAAACAGTTTGGTATGTCAATTAGCTATCCTAACGAAAACGTGTCAAAATGCGTGACAAAACTTTTGGTTTTGGCTGTGCATGGACAACGCGTTTTGGGTGCGCCTGGGTAATACATTTTTGAATAAATGCCCCATAAATTGTCGGTGCTGTATCGTCTGATTCGGCATGCCACT
This sequence comes from Saccharimonadales bacterium (SeqCode), assembly GCA_035704495.1. Taxonomy (GTDB): domain Bacteria; phylum Patescibacteriota; class Saccharimonadia; order Saccharimonadales; family Saccharimonadaceae; genus UBA6022. The sequence continues at coordinate 361 of DASSWW010000031.1, read as the reverse complement.
GTACGCCGTAATGACCATGGCCTTCGATAGCTTCGATGCCACCGTCGGCGGCACGAGCGACCACGCTAATACCAGGAGCGGTATCGCGTATTGCCTGATGATGACGCGCCGCCACGGGCAGTTTTTGCCCTGCCTGAATGCCCAAAAAATCTTGTTCGAACGTGACTTCGTGATGAACAGATTGCTCGCTTTTACCGTGATCAAGATCGCTATTACATTCGGTGGCAATATCTTGATACAGCGTGCCGCCATAATGTACATTTAGTAACTGTTCGCCATAGCAAACGCCCAAAATCGGTCGATTCCATTCGTCGCATGCCGCAATTAATTGTCGTTCCCAATCAGTTCGGACGCGTGGTTC
>DASSWW010000043.1:0-19585 GCA_035704495.1 Saccharimonadales bacterium (SeqCode) | reverse complement strand
CCAGGTAGTTTGACCGAGACGTTTGTATCACTACAACTTACTTCGACTGCTCCGCAGTGGGAAGGTGTACCAATCAGCTTGATTACGGGTAAGGCACTCCACGAAAAAACAACCGAAATCCGCATTCATTTCCGCAAATTTCACGAAGCCCAAAGTAACTGCCTGATTTTCCGGATTCAGCCTAACGAGGGTATTGAGATCGCTTTGTTTACCAAACAACCCGGCTATGATCGTCAGTTTGAAACCCAAAAACTTAACTTTACGTACCCCGAAGATACGGTTTTGCCAGATGCCTACGAACAAGTGCTGGTGGACGCCATTCATTCTCGCAAAAGCCTGTTCACCTGTAGCGACGAAGTGCTGCGTAGTTGGCAGATACTCAAGCCTGTGCAAGAACAGTGGATGATGGATCATCAACCGCTACAGACCTATCAGCAGGGGTCTACTATTCAAAGTATAGTAGCGTAGAAAAGACAACACAGCACGCTACATATAGCGTAGAATAAGGGGAATATGTTACAATATAACCCCATGGAGACGACAACGAACATGGGGAAAACAGAAAAGTATATATTTGTAACAGGGGGTGTACTCTCGGGGGTAGGCAAAGGAATTACAGCGGCCAGTATTGGTGCTGTATTACAAGCCAAAGGTGCAACAGTTTCGATTCAGAAGTGCGACCCGTATCTTAATGTAGATGCGGGCCTTTTGAATCCCGCAGAACACGGGGAATGTTTTGTGACCAAGGACGGTGCCGAGACCGATTTGGATTTGGGGCACTATGAACGATTTTTAGATATCGAACTGACTCAAAAATCGGCGACGCTAGCCGGGCGTTTGATATCAGAGATGATTGCCGACGAACGGGCAGGGAAGTTTGGTGGCAAAACCGTGCAATTGGTGCCGCACCTGACCCGATCAATCCAAAAAGCAATTGTGTCTGCGGGCAAAGATAGCGATATTCATATCGTCGAAATCGGCGGCACAGTCGGTGACTACGAAGGCCTGAGTTTTATTGAAGCTATTCGCGAACTAGGCCAGCGAGTTGGTCGCGAGAACTGTTTATTTGTTCATGTTGTCTACGTGCCATTTATTGGTACTAGTAAAGAATTTAAGTCAAAACCCGCTCAAAACGCTCTGAATGATTTGCGTGGTTTTGGTATTGTCCCTGATAGTGTGATTGTCCGCTCGGACAGTCCAGCACCAGCCAGCATTGCCGACAAAATTAGTTTGTTTGGTGGTGTGCCACGCGAAGCGGTGTTGCTACAGCCGAACGTCGACACTGTTTTTCGTATTCCGCAGGTGATTGCCAAAAGCGGCCTGCATGCGCTGTTAACGAAGTTTTCTGGCCTAACAGCAGAACCGGATTTGACCAAGTGGAAAAAAATTATTACTGCTCAGAACAGTACACCAAAACAAACGGTACGGGTTGGCTTGGTGGCTAAATATATGGATAATGAGGACACTTATTTATCAGTACTCGAAGCATTAAAAGCCGCTGCCTGGCAGCAAAAAGTCGGGCTGGATATCCAGTGGATTAATGCCGAAACAGCGAACGCGGCTGATTTTAAAAGCGTCGATGCACTACTCGTGCCAGGTGGTTTTGGTTTTCGTGGTATCGAGGGTAAAATTGCTGCTGCTCGCTATGCACTCGATCATAACGTGCCGTATTTAGGTATTTGTTTAGGATTACAAGTCGCAGTTATCGCTGCGGCACGCAAAGGCGGTTTGGCGGACGCTCACAGCACCGAATGTCGTGAGACGCCCCACGATGTCGTCTATATTATGGAAGGCCAAGCCGGCAAAGAATCAACAGGCGGAACGCTGCGACTAGGTAATTATCCGGCGAAGTTACAAAAAGATTCTGTCATAGCTCGTACGTACGGTGACCTGCAGGTGATGGAACGGCATCGGCATCGTTATGAAGTGAATCAAAAATTTGTTCCCCAGATTGAAAAAGGCGGCCTGACAATTAGTGGTACGTCACCAGATGACAAGCTGGTCGAGTTTGTAGAAGCGTCATCGAATAACTATTTTGTCGCCACTCAAGCCCATCCCGAATTTAAAAGTCGCCCCTCGCGACCACATCCTTTGTTCGTTGGGTTGATCAAACAAGCGCTTATTGACAAAAAGTAATTAAAATGCTAATATAAAATCATAAACAATAAATAGAAAACAAACATATGGCTGAAGAAAATATACAAAACGATATACAAAATGACACGCCGAACAGTGACGATTTAGACGTACTGCGTGTGTTACTTCACAATATCAAGGGCGTGAGTTCAGTTTCATCGGTGACAAGTTACACACCGACAACTGATGACGATGAGGCCTAAGTTAGAGCAGTATTGGCGTAACAATTATTGACGTCACATTGTAAAAAAGATTAGTAGACGACTTTGGCGTAGTTCATTTTGTACTGCTGGTCGGGGTCGGTATAGGTTGTAAAGGTACCACTTGCACAGCCAGCTGAGGCAATTTGTTCTTGTGGTGTTTCTTCTGGAATTGGTTCAAATTCGGCCAGTACAACGCGACTTTGATCGAGGCTGCTATTGCACGGGGCAAGCATGAAATGCATTGAGAAATTGTCGGACAAATAGCTACTATCGACAAGCGCTTGTCGCATTGATTTGGTCGTACCGGCGTAGACGGTATCATCACCACCGTACCAGTTGCCACTACCAGCACCCGCCACGCCATCGGTCATTGATCCGCCGTCAGCTTTATATAGTTGCAGGGCACGCACTAATTGTTCCATGTTACTGGATTGTTGCACAAACCTGGCTCGATCCTGAATACCGGTATATGCCACGATTGTAATCGATGCTAAAATGCCAATCACCACAATGACGATTAGCAACTCAACAATGGTAAAACCGCTTTTGCTTTGCATGTGTACGATTATAGCATAGCCAACTGGCGCGCTGAATGGTTGTAGAACTGGTCTTGACTGATGGGCAGTCTGTTATAATAAACGGTAATGGAAGCAAAACTGGCGCAGCTGATTAAGGACGTATTTGACGTGGAGACCCACGTTGTTTTAACGCGGCCCGATGCTCAGTTTGGCGATTATGCCACCAACGTTGCGATGCAACTAGCCAAACCGCTTGGTAAAAACCCGCGAGAAATTGCCGAAACGATTGCCGCGAAACTGCGAGATAATGATGATTTTCCTGAAGTGACGATTGCCGGCCCAGGGTTTATTAATCTGCGCGTGACGGCAAAAAGTCTGGCAAAAAATCTGCAAGATAATTGGTCACCACATTACGGCGAGAACCAAGACGGTGCCGGTAAAACGGTTATTGTCGAGTATCCCAGTCCGAATATGGCAAAACCTTACAGTATTGGCCACTTGCGCCCTGGCAATCAAGGCTGGGCAGTTAAACGATTAATGGAAGCGACGGGGTGGACGGTGATTACCGATAATCACTTAGGCGATTACGGTGCGCCATTTGGTACGTGGGTTGTTGGATTTTTACAGTTTAGTAGTGACGAGCAGCTCACTAAAGACGGTGTGTATGAATTAGGACGGGTCTATATCGCGACCAAAAAAGCCTTAAAAGAAGAAAAAGAGCGTGGCGAAACTGTGCTGGCCGATCAAGTACAGACCTGGCTGATTAAATTGGAACAAAATGATCCCGAAGCAGTCGCCTATAGCCGCCGCTTTAATCAAATTAGTTTGCAGCATATTCATGAAATAATGGATCGACTTCATATTACGACTGACCACGAACTGGGCGAGGCGTTTTTTGCCGCAAAAGGCAAGGCGGCGGTACAAAAGCTGGTGGAAGGTGGCGTTGCGGTCAAAAACGACGACGGGTCAATTATTGTACCGCTTGATGAATTTGGATTTGACGTGCCGCTACTTGTCCAAAAATCAAACGGCGCCGCACTATACGCCACGACTGATTTGGCAACCATTCTGTACCGCGAAGAAACCTGGCAGCCCGATCGTGTTATTTATGCGGTAGGCAGTGAACAGCAATTTTATTTTTCGCAGTTGTTTGCCGCGGCGAAGAAACTTGGTATTCAGACCGAACTAGTTCACCTGTGGTTTGGGACGATTGATCAGGTGAACGACGATGGAACACGCGAAAAAATGAGCAGTCGCAAAGGTGTCGTGCTGATGGAAGAGCTGCTGAACACGGCTGAACAAAAAGCCAGAGCGATTGTTGCGGGGCGCGAAGTAGCTGACGCTGATATTAAAAAAATTGCACTAGGGGCAATCAAGTTTAGTGACTTTGCCGCCGACCGGCGAACCAATATATTGTTCGACTGGGATAATATTTTTGCGTTAACCGGATTTAGTGGCCCGTACATTCAATACGCTAGCGTGCGGGTGAACAAAATTTTGCACGATATCCAGGTACCACAAAATAGTGATATTAGTGGTTACGACTACGAGTCTGAAAAAGCGGTGATTGCGAAGTTGCTAGAGTATCCAGCTGTTGTTCGACTAGCCGCTCGTGACCTAGAGCCGCACAAAATTGCGACGTATCTGTACGAACTCGCCCGCGAACTTAATCGCTATTATGAAACGACTCGGATTGCCGAATCTGCACCAGTGGAAAAAGCAGCTCGGGTGCAACTATTACAAAATGTGAGTCATATTTTTAGTCACGGACTCAGCCTGCTAGGTATTGAAGTACCGGAAAAAATGTAAAAGGAGTTGATGATGGCAGAAAAACAGACGACAGACAAGAAAGCACGCGCCCAAGTTATTCGAACACAGGCGGCAATTATAAAAGGGCGCAGTGACGGATTTTTTACGTTTGTGCGCGAACAAGGGGTAGTTGGCCTGGCTGTCGGTTTGGCTATTGGTGCGGCAGCCGGTGCGGCGGTCAAACAAATTGTTGATGGATTGATTAACCCGATCGTCGGCTTTTTAATTGGTGGGGTGGATTTAAGCCAGATTACTTGGGTGGTCGTTCGGGCGAACGAACAAGGTCGCGGTGGACTTGAACTAAGTACTGGTGCGGTTTTGTCAGCATTGATTACGCTGATCGCCACTGCATTAGTGGTCTATGCAGTCGTTCATGGCGCTAAACTCGATCGATTGGATAAAAAGAAACAGTAAGAACGCTTACAGACGTTTTTGCTTGGAATATATAGAGTAGTAGTATGCATAATGTTAATAAAACCGAGAGTGAATGGGAAGACGAGCTGACGCCCGAGCAGTATCATGTGCTGCGCGAAAAAGGGACAGAACTGCCATTTAGCGGTGAATACGATAACACGTTCGATAGTGGTACATACAGCTGTGCGGCTTGTGGCACAAAACTATTTGCGAGTGATACAAAGTTTGACGCTCATTGTGGCTGGCCAAGTTTTTATGACGCGATTCCGGGAACGGTTGTATTACATCAAGACGATAGTTTAGGCATGGCGCGTACCGAAGTGACATGTGTGACCTGCGGCGGTCATTTGGGCCATGTATTTGAAGGCGAAGGCCTGGGTGTGCCAACCGACCAGCGCTACTGCATTAATTCATTAAGCTTACAGTTTGAACCGGACCAACCCGTAGTACAATAGAACTATGACGAAAAAAGCGAAATTATTATGGGTGGACTTGGAAATGACTGGGTTAGACCCAGCGCATGACCGTATTATTGAGGTTGCTGCGATTGCGACTGATTGGGATTTTATAGAACATGCATCGATGGAGACGATTATTCATCAACCACCAAAAGTACTCGACGCGATGGATGAGTGGTGTACAACACAACATGGTGCCAGCGGATTAACCGAACGTGTCAAGGCGAGTGAAGTGAGTGAAACAGCAGCCGAAGCTTTGCTGTTAGCATTTCTGGATACACATTTTCCGGGCGAGGATAAAATTATTTTAGCGGGAAATTCTATTCACCAAGACCGCCGATTTATTCGCAAATACTGGCCACAACTTGATGTACGGCTACACTACCGTATGCTGGATGTTAGTTCATGGAAAGTCGTGTTTGAAGCAAAATATAAAAAACGGTTTACCAAACCCGAAGAGCACCGCGCGCTAGGCGATATTCGCGGTAGTATTATGGAGTTGCAGTACTATTTAGACAAGGTCAAATCATGACACGAGCCGAGCTTGACGCATATTTATTGAGTTTCCCCAATACGTGGTTAGATTTTCCTTTTGGTGAAGAAACGTCGGTCTATAAAGTGGGCGACAAGGCGGCTGGTGAAGGTAAGTTTTTTGCAATTATTCAGGATAACAGCAAGCCACTCCGCATCAGTTTAAAATGTGACCCGCAGTTGGCCGAAGTGCTGCGTGAACAGTACGAAACGGTCGTTCCGGGGTATCATTTGAATAAAAAGCACTGGAATACGATTATCTGTACTGGCCAGGTTGACGATGACGAATTAAAAGGCTTTATTAATCTTAGCTACCAACTGGTAACTGCGGCATAAAACGATTTAATCGGTACTGTTAAATTCGTCGAGTTGCTTTTTAATTGGCTGCAGGTTTTCGTCGGTATGAACAAGGAACTCTTGCATCGACGCACTGTCGGTCGTTTCATAGATTTGTTCCATCAGGGCAGTAATGGTTGCTAACTGAAAGCTCATTTCACGCGCGTATGTATTGTCATACACAGCATTTAAGCGGGCGTCTTCTAGTGTTGCCTTTAGCTCGGCACCATTTTCTTCGGCGGCGATTGTTTTATCAATTTTTGCTATATCAAGGCCGTTATTGCTGAGCGGTTCGGCAATACCATGGTGGGCACTGCTCAAAAAAATGTTGAGATTGCTGTTAATGCCGCGCAGAGCACTGCTTTTTATGTTTTCTTGTGATTCTTCGGATATGGTTTGCAGGCTTTGCATGCGAGCGGCGAGTCGCTGCATGTCTTCTTTTGGTCCCGATCCCCCAAGGGCCATCATCAACCCAACGACAAATGCCATAATCACTCCGACAACAGCTACCACCACGAGCAGTTTATTAGAGGCACCGGGCCTTTTTTGCTGCGGGGCAATCTGGTTTAAATAATCGATGGGATACTGATTATTGTTGTTATGATTTGGGTTCATAGATACGTCTATTTAAGCACAATCAGTTACAGAGGTAAAGAGTGCTATATTGGTACTCCGCGCGAATATAGCGCGTCCTCACTCGGTATAAGAGAGCGAGCCCTCTTATACACTCGCTTCGTAGTGCTATAATACAAACTATGCAAGATGCCAAAGAAGAAGTGCGGGCGCGACTCAATATAGAGGACGTTGTGGGCGAGTATGTCCAGTTGAAACGGGCGGGTCGTAACTTTAAAGGCATCAGCCCATTTAGCGGCGAAAAAACACCAAGTTTTTTTGTTAGCCCCGATAAACATATTTGGCATGATTTTTCATCAAACAAAGGCGGTGATGTCTTTTCATTTGTGATGGAAGTCGAAGGTATGGATTTTCGCCAGGCATTGGAGCATTTGGCACGCAAAGCTGGCGTCGACTTGTCGCTATACGAATCAAAAGGCAGCCAAGATTTGGCAAAGCGTAAAAAACGATTACTACAGGCAAACGATTGGGCGGCGCAGTATTATCAACATAGTTTATTAAAAAACCAGCATGCTGTTGAATACGTGTTTAAAACACGTGGCCTGTCCAAACAAATCGTTCAGAATTTTCGGATTGGTTATGCGCCGACTGACGGCCGGGCGTTAACGCAGTTTTTAACCAAAAAAGGCTTTAGCAAAAGCGAGCTGGCTGACAGCGGGTTGGTCAACAGGTTTGGTGGTGATTTATTCCGTGGTCGCATGACGGTACCGTTGATGGATGCCGGTGGACAGGTGATTGGATTTACAGCTCGCATTTTAGGGGGTGATGATCCGAACGCACCAAAATATCTGAACACGCCGCAGACATTACTGTACGATAAAAGCCGGCACGTCTTTGGCTTGTCGCAGGCCAAAGAAGCAATTCGGACGAATGATTATGCGGTCATTGTCGAAGGTAACTTGGATGTGGTCAGCAGTCACCAAGTGGGCGTCACCCAGGTAGTAGCCACGGCGGGGACAGCTATGACCGAGCAACATTTGCGGGCGCTGAAACGACTGAGCGGTCAAGTGCGACTGGCCTTTGATGCTGACAAAGCGGGTATTGCGGCCACCGAGCGAGCTATTCCGATTGCCAGTGAAGTAGGGGTTGAACTAACGATTATTAGTCTGCCCGACGGCGCCAAAGATCCAGATGAACTGATTCAGCAAGACGTCACGTTATGGCAAGCCGCCATCAATGCTACTGAACCAGCGGTGGACTGGATTTTAGCGCAATATAGCCAACGCGAAGATATCACAACAGCCAGCGGCAAGCGCGCCTTTACGACCGCAGCACTGAATGTGGTGCGTCACTTGCAAGACCCTATTGAACAAGAACATTATGAAAAAAAGATTGCAACGATGGTTGGTTCGTCAATTGAAGCGGTCAGGGCAAAATTAGCCACGGTGCCGACTGAAGCCACGGCCGCCAAACGTCGGCCGGTGGCTGGCTCGCAGGGCCGGGCCGCGACCGACAGCGCCGCCTACCAAGACAATTTATTATCTGTTGCGTTAATTGATGCTCCTAGCCAAGAATTATTTGCCGGTATCGACGACACAATGTTTATTGGCGACGAACGTCAAGCCATCGCGCGCTATCTAGCGCAGCATGCAGGCGCCGTCGTTCAGACAACCCCGAAGGACTTGCAAAACTTTGATACGTATGTAAAAATATTACTATTAAAGGCCGAGACTCGTTATGCCGACTGGAACGATCAAATTCGTTACCATGAAGTGGCTACATTACTCCGCCAAGTACAAAATGAACACAAGAAACAAAAACAACAGCAACTCAGTATTCAACTCCGCGAAGCCGAAGCGGCTGGTGACGATACCAGAGCAGCGGCATTACTCGCACAGCTGAATACACTTATAAAGGAGATAACTCGTGGCCAAAGATGATAAAAAACCAGTAGATGATAACGGCGTGATTGATGCCAGCGGTGGGCCACTCAGCGATATCGAAGAACCAGCGATTGCCGAGCTGGTCGAGGAAGAAGAAGCGGACGAAGATACGCTGAATCAAGGCCAGTATTTCGATGACGTGTCTGACGACAGCGTTCGCCTGTACCTGCGCGAAATTGGTAAAATTCCGCTGTTGAACGCCGAAGAAGAATTAGCTTTGGCGCAGCGCGTGGTAGCTGGCGAGAAAAAGGCCAAGGATAAGATGGCCGAAGCCAATATGCGCTTGGTGGTGTCGATTGCCAAACGTTACAGCGGTCGTGGACTTGATTTCTTGGACCTGATTCAAGAGGGTAATACGGGATTACTGCGTGCGGTTGAAAAATTTGATCCCGACAAGGGCTTTAAATTCAGTACCTATGCGACTTGGTGGATTCGTCAGGCAATCACGCGCGCTATCGCTGACCAAGCCCGCACCATTCGTATTCCGGTGCACATGGTCGAAACGATTAATAAGTTACTGCGCACCCAACGCCGCATGACTCAAGAATTAAACCGTGAACCAACCATTGAAGAACTTGGTAAAGAGCTGGAAATGGAACCAGAAAAAGTCGAATACGTCATCAAAATCAAACAAGATATTACCAGCTTGGATGCTGGTGTTGGACGTGACGGCGAAGACGAAGATTCGGTTTTGGGTGATTTTATCGAAGACGAAGACGGCGCCACTCCAGAAGAGTCAGCTGCCAGTCAACTGCTGCGCGAACAAGTGCAAAGCATTTTATCAACGCTGTCTGATCGTGAACAAAAAATCATCAAAATGCGTTTCGGCCTAGAAAACGGCAAAAGCCATACACTCGAAGAAGTCGGTCAAGAATTTGCCGTCACCCGCGAACGTATTCGTCAGATTGAAGCCAAAGCCTTGGCGAAACTACGCAAACACAAAGACGCCAAAAAACTGCACGAATATCTAGGATAGAATAAGAGTAGCTATCTAAAAAACGCTTCGCTCTGGCGGAGCGTTTTTTAGTCGGCAACCGCCATATAATTCATACCATAATTGTTGGCCACCGTCGCCGAAGAACAAGTATTGGCATCGATTAATTTTTGCGATTCGTCCTTGGTTTCGAGTCGCGCATAGACGTGGGTGATGTATTCGCCGCCCGACATACAACTATATTTCATGTAGGTATAACCTACTTGATCACATGAGGGGTTTGGTAATTCAGAACCTGAAGAGTTGTTTCCGTTAGTTGTGCAGCCACTAGGATCTATAAATGTTGCGTCTAAGTAGCCCGTCGCAATTAAACACGACAAAGTAGAGTTTGGATACGTTCCCCCGGCATAATTAAACCAGCCATTGCCATTGCCACCGCTGCCACAGCCGCTGCCAGTTTGAACATCGTTGCCGTATTTAATGCGGTGGAGTTGAATTGCTTCGGCAATTTTTGCCAAGTCTGACATACGTTTTGCGTCACGCGCCTTGGCTTGAGTGCTGCCGTAGGCTGCAGCTGTTATCATTGCCAAAATACCAATCACGATAATGACGATTGACAGTTCGACAATTGTGAAACCGCTTTTGCTTTTTATCATGGTAGTTATTGTAGCGGTCAGCAGCTACTTATAGCAAGCGGTTACTTAAAAATTGATGTGATTCAGTTCTTGATCAATGGCCTGGTGCATATGTTCAAGCGATTTATCGTTGATGATGTAATGATCAGCAATGGCGATAGGACCACCTTTTTCTAAGTTTTCAATTTCTGCCCAATCCCGTTGATTGGCTTCGGCTTCGGTCAATGGACGAATCGGCCGCTGTGTTAAACGGTGGTGACGCAGGTGTTTCGGCGTCACGACGGCAATAGTAGTCAATTCGCCTGGAAACTCGCGTTTCATGGCTTTGTATTCTGTCCAAGTATAAATGCCATCGGCAACGATTCGGTGTTGGCCGGCGTTGATTAAACCATGGATTTGAGTAATAATTCGGTTGACGACAAAGTCTTTACCTTCGCGTTGGCGCAATTCTTCGCGGAAGGGGGTTTCATTTTCTGGGGTGTGATCGATGCCGGCTTTGGACATAGCGTCTAGGACGACACCGCCAAAGTAGACTTTGGGATAGCCCTTGGCGGTAAGGTGTTCGACTGCGGCGCTTTTTCCGCTGCCAGCCAGCCCAACAAAAGCAACAATTTTAACGTTTTCGTGATGTGTCATATAGGTCTAGTGTAGCAGATTATGGTTGGTTCGGCTGATGTAAACATCTTGTGCTTGCATCGCTAGCCCACAGGTATAAACTATTTATATGACAGAAAAATACCCCATCTCTCCTCGCAACGACCTGGACGACGGCCCACTATCGTGGCTACAGGATGCAGCCTGCGCCGAAACATCCGATACGAAAACAGCTAGCGCTAAATCACCCGAGTCTAAGACGCCTGATTTGTTTTACCCTGACAGAGGAGGATCTGCCAGCCTTGCAAAAAAAGTTTGTTCCATATGCTCAGTCCGACCGCAGTGCCTCGATTTTGCGCTTGCTAACGACGAAAAATTCGGGGTATGGGGTGGTTTGTCCGAAAGAGAGCGTCGCAAAATGGTTCGCCACAAACCGGATACACCGACGATGCAAGACTCTAGCACCGAGTAGAGTGTTATACTAACAATATGAAACGTTTGGCGGTCATTGATGGAAAAAGTGTGTTTTATCGCGGGTATTATGCCATGCCCGGGCTTAGTTTGTCCGACGGTACGCCAACGGGCGGCGTGTTTGGTTTTGCCAGCTTGGCAATCGAATTAATTAAAAAATTAGAACCAGATTACGTGGCCGTTGCCTGGGATAAAAAAGGCACCAATATTCGTAAGCGCCGCGAAATTTATCCCGAATATAAGGCTGGCCGCAAAAAAGCTCCCGACGATTTTTACGCGCAACTGCCCATGTTATTTGAACTGCTGGATGCGTTTGGTTGGCCGCTGTACGAACTAGACGATTACGAAGCCGATGATATTTTAGGGGCGTTTGCTAAACAGGCGACGGAAAAGGGAATTGAAACGTGCCTGCTGACCAGCGATTTAGATGCCTTGCAACTCATTAGCCCGACCACCAAAGTATATGCGCTGAAAAACGGGCTTAGTAATCTAGAAGAATTTGACGTCGACTATTTTGAAAAAAAATACGGTATCGATGTCGAACAATTTTTAGATTTAAAATCATTAAAAGGTGACTCGTCTGATAATTTACCAGGCGTGCCGGGCATTGGTGAAAAAACCGGCGTCCAGTTACTACAGGATTACCAAACGCTGGATAATATTTATGCTCATCTGGATGACATCAAGCCGACGGTCGCCAAAAAATTAGCTGCCGGCAAAGACCTGGCCTATATCAGCAAAGAGGTTGGTCGTATTTGGACCGATGCCCCCGTACAACTAGATTGGAATGTGGCCGATGTGACGGACATTGATTTGCCACGCGTGGCCGAAATATTGAAACGGTTTGAGTTTAGTTCGCTGGTGCGCCGCTTGCCTAAAAACATGCAAACGCCTACTGGCGATACTAATCAGGCGGGATTATTTGATACATCAACCGAACCTTCATTAGCGGCATTGACTGTGACATCGTGGCCAGAAACGGTTACGATTGACGGTCCGGTTGCGCTACATTTTGATACCGATTCGAATGAGCTTTGGCTATCGGTCGACCGCAAAACGGTGCATACATTACCAATCGACCAGGTTGATAATAGCGTTTGGCGAGCCCTGGAACTAGCGACGGTGATTGGGTATGACAGCAAACTACTCTATCATCAACTGGCTGACAATGATGTCCATGTCCGTTTTCAGGAATTACACGATATCCACCAAGCGGCATTTTTAATTAATTCGCTCACGCGCGATCGCAGTTTGACAGCGCTGATTGGCGAACCGGTTAATGGCGCGGGTGTGACACTTGCGGCATTTTGGCAATTGTTTGATCAGCAAACCCAGGCCTTTGTGGCCAACAAAAAACTAGCCAAGGTGGCTTACGAACTCGATTTTCCGTTGACGTATCATTTGTTTGCTATGGAGCGCCGCGGGATTAAAATTGACCGTGCGATGTTAGGCAAAATGAGCGACGAACTGGGGACGGAGCATGCCCGACTGGAACAAGAAATGTATACACTTGCGGGGTATGAATTTAACATCGGCAGCCCCTCGCAACTATCCGAAGTGCTATTTACCAAATTACAGCTGCCGACCGCCGGTATAAAAAAAGGTAAAACAGGGTATAGCACCGGCCAAAAAGAATTAGACAAATTACGCGGCCAACACCCGATTATCGAACTCATCGAAAAAACCCGCGAACTGGCGAAATTAAAAAATACTTATGTTGATACCTTGCCAAAACTGGCTGATACACACGACCGCGTTCACACGACGTTTAACCAAGACGTCGCCAGTACTGGCCGGCTGAGTAGTACCAATCCGAATTTGCAAAATATTCCGGTCCGAACCGAACTTGGCCGCAAAATACGAACGGCGTTTATTCCTGACGGGGATAAAGTATTTGTCAGCGCCGATTATAGTCAGTTTGAACTGCGTCTGGCGGCTGTGCTGGCGGGTGACGAGGTGTTAATTAATGACTTTAACGGTGATGTCGATATTCATACCAAAACCGCCAGCCAGGTGTATGGTATTCCGATGGACGACGTCACTAAAACGCAGCGTCGTGATGCCAAAGTAATTAATTTTGGCGTGCTGTATGGTATGAGTCCCCATGGACTATCGGCCGCCACCAGCATGAACTTTACCCAGGCAAAACAGTTTATTGATCACTATTTTGCGCTGCGCAAACCAATTCGTCAGTTTATCGATACTACACTGCAACAGGCGTCAACTGATGGTTATGTCGAAACCTATTTTGGTCGCCGCCGCCCAACACCCGACGTTAATAGTAGTAACTTTATGGTGCGTGAAGGCGCTAAACGGGCCGCTGCCAACATGCCGATTCAGGGAACCGAAGCCGATTTGATGAAAATGGCGATGATTGAAGTTGATAAAAAATTGGGTGATTTGGGTGAACAAATTTTGCAGGTGCATGACAGTATTTTGATTGAATGTCCCGAAGAAAACGCTGACAAGGTCACCCAGTTACTAAAACACACCATGGAAAACATTTATCCCTCCCTGGGAGTGCAACTACGGGTTGATGTTTCGACCGGTAAGCATTGGGGTCAGTTGTAGCTAAGATATCGACCTGAATCAAATCCTTTCACCTTCATCGCCTCAGCACACTTTTTTCGTAGACTTCCAGTGGAAGTCTACGAAAGCGTTCGGCTGGAATCGGTTATTACAACCGATTCCACAGTCTTCGGCGCTAAAGATGAAAGGATTTGATTCAAGTAACACGCTATTGCTTTTTTTGTCCGAAACCGGCATTATTTAAGGAATAATTAGGTGTAGGAAAATTAACATACCCCATGTCCGAACGAGTGTCGCAATCAGCAAGTACTACTGATAATGTGCCTGAAATGGTTCCATCCGACGATGCTTACTGCAGCGAAGCTGATTACAAACTGAAAATGTATTATGAGTGGCTGAATGAATGCCACCAGGCAGAGTTAGAAGTTCGAGCAGGTTATGCAAAAAACCCCGGCTATCCAGCGGCAAAAAAGGCACCATGGGAAGTAGACGGGCTGACCGACGAACAACGGCAACAAGAACAAACACGTATTCCCCTGGAAAAGTTTTTTGCGGACGGAAAAGAATTTTCGCCTGCGGCGCATATGCTTGTGACGTCGCATGAAAGCGCACAATTTTTTGATGATATCAAATGTGCGTACCTGGGTGATTCGCAGCATCTGGGATGGTTCCGTGAAATCAGTCCAGCACACAACGATACTGGTTTTGCAGTTGATTTTAAATATGACGTTGGTGTACTGAACGCGTATACGGATTCGGGCACGATTATTCACATTCGGGAAACGCTTGATTCACGGGCGACAACGCGCGAACAAAAATTATTTATTGTCGCGATGAACCTATTGACCAGGGAAGTAAAGCGTCTATACGCTGATGACTCTACGCATGCGACGCCGTTAAAAGCAGCTAGCGTGGAACGTCAGCCCGCTAATGAGGTAGCGACAGATAGCGATGAAGCCGCGACAGCGGATGTCGTGTATTTGACGCCAGCTGATAGCGATGAAGCGCCACTATTAGATGAAAAGTCAGCGGTCATATTGCCACCGCTTAACCTTGCACCGTACCAACGGCGACCCCTTGCATTATCTGGTGCGGACGAGATTATCAACCTCAAGCCTCACAAATTCAGCAGCTATAACGGCCAGGCCAATCACGACGATACTAATCCTTTTTCGGGTGTTTTTCAACGACTTAGCGACGCCAACGCAGATGCATTGCAGCCAAAACTAAAAAAAGCCGCCGCAGGCTATTGGGCGTACAAAGAAGAGGGTCGAACAGAATATGGCGCGCTGCATACCATCAAAGATTTAGACATGCAGCGTCAGCTACTAGGCCAGGTGGCGCTTGCCGAGGGAATTGCGCTAGATGAACGCGGTGTCGTTATTATCGATACACTGCCTCAATTTCGGACAGCATAACCGGAACTATTGACTTTTAACCATAAACATGCTAGAATGTTCACATGTATAAGAGTAGTTCATCAAAGGTGCTTCCTATCATACTGGTGTTGATTGTCGTTGCGATTGCTATCGCTGCGTTGGTTTCAGTTGGCCGGGCTATTTTTGGCGGTGATGATACTAGCCAGTCGCAAGTCGACCTTGGTGAAGCAGCCTTGGTGAACATTTCAGTTGACCGTAGCGTTCGTATGAATGTGCGTGGTCCGATTGTCGCTGACGAAAAATTTAATTCGTACCAAGTTGCGGTTGATTCTAGTAGCCGCCGCTTGACAACGTATTCGGGCTACCACCAGCAAACGATTGATAGTTTGCAGTTTGGCAACAATGTTCAGGCTTATGAAGAGTTTGTTTATGCGTTGAGCCGAGCAAATCTGATGAAAGGCGAAGAGCTGTCGGGTGCCAAAGATGATACTCGTGGTATCTGTGCTAACGGTCTGTTGTATGAATTTGAAGTTTTGCAGGGCAGTTCGGTAGTGAAACGACTATGGACCTCGACCTGTAAAGGTTCGCCTGGTTCATTAAGGGCTAGCACCGAACAGGTCAGCGAATTATTCCTTGACCAGATTCCCGAAAGCGAAGAAGCTCTCGATGAAATCGATTTAAAACCTTAAAATATAAAATACCGCGTATACTACTAATATGATACGCGGTATTATTTTTGATTGTTTTGGAGTGTTATATCAGGGTAGCATTAATCATTTGTGCGAACTTGTCCCTCAGTCGCGGCAGGCAGACTTGGCTAACCTCAGTAAAAGTTCGGACTATGGCTATCTGACACACGCTGAGTTTATCGACCAAGTCAGCCAATTAGTTGACAAGCCTTCCTCGGAAATCGAAGCGATTATGCGCGCCGATCACATTCGCAACCAGGCAATGGTGGCGTTTGTTCGTTCGCTCCGTACCAAATACAAAGTAGCGATGTTGAGTAACGTTGGTCGCGGCGTGATGGATCATTTATTTTCCGCTGACGAGCGAGATGAATTGTTTGACGTCGTGATGCTATCCAGCGAGGTAGGGATGATAAAACCGGAAGCAGCGATTTTTGAATATACCGCTCAGCAATTAGGCCTAGCGCCAGCTGAATGTGTCATGGTAGATGATATCCAAATTAACATTGATGGCGCGGTGGCAACAGGCATGCAAGGCGTTGTATTTACTACTACAGAAAAATTTGAATCTGATATCGCCTCAATTCTGGTAAAATAGCCAGATAATTTAGTTGACTTCGGGTGATGATGGGTTAATACTTGTAATCAAACAAATTAGCATAAGAGGAAATAGACACATGAACAAAAAAACAAGCTATAAAATTGGCGGTATGCTCGCTCTATCAGCTGTCCTATTGTCACCAATTATGGCGTCAGCAGCAACTGATACTGGTGATACGACCATTAACGCAACCGTCAACTCGACACTCAGTATGACGACCAGCGGAACAGTCGCAATGAGTGTTACTCCTACAGGTGCTGGTGTCGGTAGTAGCGCCAAAGATACCATAACTGTTTCAACAAATAATCCATCCGGCTATGACCTTAGTCTAGAAGCAGACGATGCGATTACGACGTTATCTAATGGTTCAGATACGTTGGCTGCGCAGGTTACTCCGGGTGCATTGGCGAATAATAGTTGGGGTTATAGCCTAGATGCTACTGCAGCAGAAAGTAACGTGACGACGCTAGTTGGTACTTGGAATGGTGTGCCCGCCGCTGGTTCTGCGACATCAATAAAGACAACTGCCACCACCGCAGCATCAGACGTCACCGATGTCTGGTACGGAGTCAAGGCAGACACCACTAAAGAAAGCGGTGTTTATACTGGTACCGTTACCTATACGGCCGTAACAAACGTCTAGCAGTCTGATAATGAAATGTGTTCCTCTCTTAAAAATGCAGTGGAGCAGCCTGTTTGGGCTGCTATCCATTGCTTTTTTAAGCCTTTTTTTAGGGTCGATGACAGTCAGTGCTGTTGACGATACGTCTGGGTCTGGCGAAGATTCGATAGCCATCAGCCCGGCTCTGCAACGATTTGAAGTCAAAGCTGGCGGCAGCGTATCCGAAGAACTGACGGTGATTAATAATGGCCAGACCGAAACAGAATTTATTGTCTATAGTCGGCCGTATTCCGTTAAAAACGAACAATACCAGCCACAATTTGAGAAAACGTCGGCCAATACTGATTTGTATCAATGGGTCAGATTTAACAAGACATCGTATACGCTAGGGCCGGGTGAACGGGTAGTTATTCCCTATAGTATTGGCGTGCCAGCAAAAGCTGCGCCGGGGGGTCATTACGGTGTCATTTTCGTTGAAACACAACCTGCACAGGATACCAATGAATCGGTTGTGCGTAAAAAGCGCATAGGCAGTATTATTTTAGCTAATGTCGACGGCGATATCACCAGACAAGGCGAACTTATTTCCACTCACGTTGATTTTTGGCAAACAACGCCGCCGCTAACAGCGAGTAATCGAGTTGAGAATACAGGCAATACAGATTTTCAGGCCCATATTACGACTGTTGTAAAAGATATGTTTGGATCAGTTAAACACAACCAGACCAAAGACTATATTATTTATCCAGGAACGATTCGTAATATTACTTTCGAGTGGAACCAAGCATCATGGTTTGGATTGTTCCGCGTTGAACAGACCGTCAAGGTGCTGGATGATTCGACGAACGCATCTCATCTTGTTCTGATGTTGCCACGATGGTTGTTGGTGGTGGTGATTGCACTGATTGTTGTAGGGGCTGGGTATGGCTTACTTCGCCGCAAACGCCGTTAAAAAATTACTTATCGCTTGTTTGGCGTTAGTTTTTAGTGGCGTCCTATTCGTCCCCGCGCCGATCGCGCTCGCACAGTCGAACATTGACGTCACAGTGTGTGATGGTATTACGCCGGCAACGCTGACGGCTAGCTTGCCGCAAAGTGACAGCGTCGTGACACAGCCAATGGTGACGCTATCGGGCAGCGTGTCGCAGTCAAATCAACTAGAAGTGTATGTGAATAATGCTTTTAATGGTGTCGAGCCACTATCAGCCAGAGATACTAGCTATAGTACATCGGTCCAATTAACAGCAGGCACGCAAACAGTGAAGTTAATTGCGGTTGACACCTGTCAGGTAGGGAACGCCATGGCGAGTGTTGTTCTGACGTATCAACCAGTTGCACCTGAACCTAGCACGGGCGGTGATGTCGTGACAGAAGTGCCTGGGGGAGTGGTGATAGAGCCAGTCGATACGGTTACATCAGAGGATGCTCAATCTATTGACGCATCATCGCATCCTATCCAAAGCGTCTTAGAACAATTTGTCGTGCCGCCACTTGTTGCCGTCGGTGAGGCGCTCGATTTAACGACGCCAGATGTTGCGCAGACTACCAACTCTATTAGTAGTATGAATCGCTTTGCGATGCTTATCGGGGGTATTTTACTTATAATTTTTGCCAGTCGGCTGAGTATGGTTGCGTTAGCGGTTGCAACGCAGTTCCACGTTAGTACGGCAGTTGCCGCTCCACTACAACAAACCAGCCGTATCATTATAACGATGATTGGTGCTGCACTAATCGCACTTGTATTCATGCTGTAGGTATAAGGTGCTATTATGAAAAGACATATGCAATATATAGGAAAAAGTGTCCAAATTTTACTGATTACCACCGTCGTGGTGCTGGGTTTTTTTGTATCCACTGCGACCGCTGCCCGGCTGACCAGTCCTAATTATCAGCTTGATGCCAACTTGGATGGTTCGTTTGGCGGTACGACGACGTCGACGAATTACAAAATGACTTCGACGGGTGGCGAAGCAATTGTTGGTAACGGCGCTAGTGGTAGTTATAAATTAACGCAATCATATGATACCGTTGCACCGTCTATCGAGGTGAGTGTTGTGTCTGCAGACGTCTTTTTAGGGGCGGTGACAAGTGGTGCGTCCAATCAAGTGGATTTTGATATTAATGTCCTAACGAATGCGACACAGTACAATTTAGCCATCCATCAGAATCATGATTTGCAAACGAGTGATGTCAGTGCGACGATTCCCGCTATC
>DASSWW010000032.1:0-4874 GCA_035704495.1 Saccharimonadales bacterium (SeqCode) | reverse complement strand
TACGTTTTCATCTGTTTCACCTGTTTCATTTCGTTGAAGATGTCAAAGGGCTATCGCGCGTTGCGACAGTTAGTATTATATTACCATAAAATGCTTAAAAAAGCAATACATTAACTAGTGTTACTGCGTTGATTTGCGGCGGAACAACCACGAGGCAACAGGCACGGCGACAACCAAAATTGCCACACTCCAGACAATCGCTAGCAGAATATGATCACCAACGGGTGTACCTAACATCAATGCTCGAATCGCCTCGACAACGTGAGTAATGGGTTGGTTTTCGGCAAATGCTTTTAAAATTGGGGTCATACTATCGGTTGGCACAAATGCACTGCTGGCGAACGTCAACGGAAAGATAATGATAAAGGTCAACCACTGCACGCCTTCGACACTTTTCGCCAGCACGCCTACAATCGCCGACAGCCACGAAAAGGCAAGGGTGAAGAGCAAAATAATTCCAGCAATCAACAACCAATCGACAACACTAGCATTGGTCCGAAACCCAATCAGCAACCCAGCCAGCAACATAACGACGGTCGAAATACTGTTACGAAACAAATCAGAAATAACGTGACCGTTCAATACCGCCAGATTCGCCATGGGCAGTGACCGCAAGCGATCAATAATACCCTTTTGCAAATCATGACAAACGGCAATCGCGGTGGTAGTTGATCCAAAAGCAACCGTTTGGACAATAATACCCGCCATCAAAAAATTTAGGTAACTGATACCTGGTGGCAAGGCGGCGGCAATCGCTCCGCCAAAAACAGCGGCGAACAACACCAAAAACATAATCGGCTGGAAAAACGTGCCCAGCAGCTGATCGGTATTACGTATAATATGCCGGCTGCTGCGTTTAATCATAATCAGCGAATCAACAAACGCTAAAACAAGTTTGGGCTTTTTTTCAAATTCAAGTTCAACGGCCATTTAGTTACTTTCTTCTTTCTGAGTGGTTGCTTGCTGGCCTGTTAATGACAAAAAGACGTCATCGAGCGTTGGTTTGTGAACGGCCATCGAAACGAGTTTTATTTTTTTGCCAGCCAATACGTCTAGGGCTTTTTTAATATCAGCATTCGTATCGTTGATGGCGATAGTGGCGGAATGCTCTTTTTCGTCCACCGATACAATATCGTCACCAAGTGCGTTGCGGGCAGCGGCCAGTGCCTTGGCGTCTGCAAAGGCTAGTTCTAATCGGTCATTGCCTACTTTAGCTTTTAATTGCTTTGCCGTCCCTTTGGCAATCACTTTGCCGCCATCGATAACCACAATTTGATCTGCCAGCTGATCGGCTTCTTCTAGATACTGCGTTGTCAGCAAAATCGTCGTGCCGTCGGCCATTAACTTTTTAATAATTTCCCACATCGCGATACGAGAACGCGGGTCCAGACCGGTAGTTGGCTCATCTAAAAATATAACTGGTGGCGTAGCAATCAAACTAACTGCCAAATCTAGCCGTCGGCGCATGCCACCCGAATAGGTTTTTGTCGGGCGATCCGCCGCATCGACCAGATCAAACTCTGCTAGTAGTTCGTTGGCGCGGGCCACCGCGCTGCGTTTTGTTAATCGATACAACCGGCCCATCATAATCAGGTTTTCGCGCCCTGTCAGTAGTTCATCTACAGCGGCCGACTGACCAGTTAATCCAATGACGCTGCGCACATTGTCAGCACTGCTCGCGACGTCAAATCCCTCTACCGTGACCGAACCGCTATCGTAGCCAAGTAGTGTACTGAGGATACGAACAATCGTTGTTTTACCCGCGCCATTTGGCCCCAGCAGTGCCAACATTGTTCCACGCTGCACCTGCAAATCGACACCGCGTAGCACCTGATTTGACCCATAGGATTTAGTCAGGTTTTTTACCGTAATAACCGTATCTGTTGTCTGCATTGTTTTCCCTGTTTTTTATCAATAAATCTGATTGTTATTTTAGCATAACAGCAGCTAATTGTGAGCCCGATATAAAAGGGAAGTCAGGCAACCATCAAACGACTATGCTTTGTCTTCACCCAAATCCTTATCCATATCCTCTATCCGTTCCCGCGCGTCTTCGTTGTCAACGGCGGTATCATCGTCGATATCCAAATCATCCATTTCCCTTTTAAATTCGTCAGCCGGCACCCCTAATGTTTCAATAGGATCATCCGTCTGCTCGGCCATAATCGGATCGCTCATACTATCCGCATTATCCAAATCGTCTTGGTAACTTTGCACGTCGTAATCTTGTGGGTCGTTTTTTGCCATTATGTTTCCTCCTTTGTGCTATGAAATATCGTGATTAGACTGCTGGATAGTCATGCTGTTTTAACAAGCGGGCCAGATGAGCGGCATTTGCCGCCAAGCTTTTGTTGGTCGACGCAACTTCTTTGGGCGTTTCATTTAAATCCTTATAGTCGGTACTCCCCATGGCATGGTCGTTCCAGTACGTTGAGTTTTGGGCGGCAATCGTAAAGCCAACGTCGTTTAACGATTGGAATAAATCGGCACTAATTTTGTGCGCGCCGTCTTCGTTGCCTACCACCACGACTGCTGCCACTTTGCCATACGTCAATAAACGTCCCTGGCTGTCCGTTTCGGATAATTCGGCGTCCAGGCGTTCAATCACTCGCTGGGCCACACTCGACATATGCCCAACCCAGGTTGGTGTAGCGATAATAAAGATGTCCGCTTCCAGCATTTGCTGGCGCAACTTGGGCCAATCATCGCCCTCGCCCATATCGGTTTTGACACCAGGCATAATGTTATAGTCAACCACACGGATAATACTACCACTGACATTGTACTGACTTAGTTCATCTAATACCTGCTGCGCCAACACGTCACTTGACGATTCACTGGGTAATCCGCGCAAGCTACAGCCAAGTACCAATGCTTTTAGGGGTAAGTCGTTCATAGGTTCATGTCCTCCATTTACAGGACTAACTGTAACGATTCGGCGTAGGGGTGTCTGTAAATTTTATTACAGGCTGGCGGTCAATAACGCGAAGGATTAATTTTCTAGTTTAGTCAGGAATGACTGCGCAATCGAGGCTTGTCCATCAGCGGTTGGATGAAACGGTGCATCGTCTTGTATGTCCTGTACCCAAGGATCTGACGAGCATAGTTCGTGGCCCGAGAAATCAAGTGGCACATACTGCGCAAATGCAAAGTAGGGAACAACACTTTGAATTGCTTGGTTCAGCTGATCACGCTGCCCCTTTAGCCACGTTTGTTCGGCCGTTGTCACCCGATTTGTTTCAACACAGCTAAGGTCGGCGAATGGAGTGTAATAACCGCTTAGTAATACTGCTGGTGGATTATTCCCGCTCAGTTGTTCAATTTGAGACAGCGCATAATATAATTCTACACGCAAATCAGCCCGGTAGACTTTTGCCCGAGCATCGTCAAATTCTGAACCGCACCTAAATACATAGCAATCACGGATAAACTGTGTCCAACGGGCGTCATTTGCGCCAATAGTAATAGTAATCAGATCAGGCGTGCCGTTTGCAAATGCCCTGTCAATCTGTGCTGGGACGACGGTGTTATTGCGATCTTGCTGGTCATACAACCCCTCGTCTACCTTTGCGCCGCTGCAGGCCAGGTTAGTTACCGTCGTTTGTCGCTCCTGGGCAATCAGTTGCGGATAGGCTAGCCGTGATCGGTCACAAACAGCATCTTGTGCGGTGCCATTAGTTGGTGGCGCCAGTCCAGCACCGGCAGCGACCGAATCGCCCAGTGCCACATAAGCCTGTGACACGGTTTGTGTTTGTGTGTCAGATTCGGTTTGGTTTGGCGGTTGGGTGATTGTCTGATCATTCTGATCTGGCGTCTGAGTCTGCGTATCTGCTCTCACCTGATTTGCTTGGACGTCTGATTGCTGCGTCGTCTGCTCATCATCTTCTGATGAACTAATAACCTGAGCGCCAGCATGTACGATAGAAGGCGCGACCACACCCAAAAAAAGCACCGCCGCCGCTGATAAGATAAATTTTCGCATAATGCGTTCCTCCTTGTTGCACCCACCGTTAGATTTTCAATCTGTTCGTTGACTACTTCATCATACCGCTTTGGGGCAGTGACGTATGTGAAAAAAATCACATAAATCCAAAGATATAGTTAGCTCAGCTTAAACGTCAGTTCGCTTGCTCGTCAGAGTAAATAGTTTCGCTAGTCCCATTGCCCCTAGGCCGTAAACAATAACCGCAACAATGCTACTAATCTCTAGCACTGATTGGCCATAGGTAGGTTGATAGCTAAAAATGCCAAAAAACGGCCAGGCAAAAATAGCGCTCAGGTTATAAATAAATTCGACGAAAGGCGCGTTTTGATTTGCCGCCAAAAGTAGCAACAAGATACGCAGTGATAATAACGCGACGATAAAGCCGGCAATATAATAAATGATGCGTCGCACAATAACGCCCGTTCCGACCTTTTCTGTCGAATCAATCGTTTGTCGCCGTATGGTGGCACCGTCTTCGACGTCGTTTGTCTCGCGGACTTTGGTTGTCTGCTGATTTTGGTCGTTTTTCATACTGGTACACTCCCTTTAATTGTATGTCTATCATATCATACGTCAAAGTGACCAGGCGATGCGCGCAACTATTCGATTTCGGTATCATCAGGCAACTGATCGTGGTGTGTCCTGATGAAATTTTGTAATTCTTCGGTGCTACGAGGCCGGTTCCAGGTGGCGAGTTCCAATATATCGCTCATTGTTACCGCTTCGTTATTGGCAGAGGTTATTTCCACTTTTTTTGCTTCCTTTTTGTTTTTATTGTGTTATGTATCTATTTAAGCATAAAAGTTATAAAAAAGCAATAGCAATATGACAAAATTTTGACCAATTACCGCCGCTTATGCTATAAATAAGGCAAAGGTAGGCCAAAAAA
>DASSWW010000021.1:0-7446 GCA_035704495.1 Saccharimonadales bacterium (SeqCode) | reverse complement strand
CAACATGCCGTTTTGGTCGCTCCACACGGTGTAATCATCTAACCAGCGTAGCTCTTGCTTGACTGGTGTGTCGCCCTTTAGAACCGTCGTGGTTGTTTTGTTTAATTCGACGTCTCGGACAATGTAAGCTTTCGGGGTTTGCGCGACCACAAAACGACCGTTCGTCACAACGGAAAGGTGGCGTACGCCGCCAGGCACTGCCATAGTCGACACGGCATCAAATACCGACAGATTGGTTGCGTCACTTCGAGGAAGCGTGCCTTTCATAATTTCTACTGTCTCGTTATAGGCAATGGCGACGTAATAATCACTAAAGTATTTACCAATCGCCAGATGAAGCGGAACTTTTCCATCATCGCTGTAGGAACGAATCGTTCGTGATTTGCTGGCACCCTGATGATAATAGCCGACGCTGCGAACTTTGGTTGACGGATCAAGTCGGGTGACGTAAACAATTATTGAATCGTCATACAATGAAAACTCTGCGACGTTTCTGACGAGCGGCCGTGATAATGTTGCCGCACCCAAATCTATCCTCCGAATATTATTATCGACCAATGCGTACAGAATAGCCGAATTATCACCATCAAATATCAGTTTTGATGCGTTAATCCCCAGTAGCGTCGTGACGTTTTTTGTTTCCGAAATATCCTGCGTGTCCGCAACGATCCATTCGGTTTTTGTGCCATCGTATGTATGTTTTATCAGCAAGTAGCGACTTGATTCATCCCACTTTTGCAGAGTAAAAGAGTGGGTCCGCTCGGGGCTTGGCGCCGTAAAGCTGTCCGTAGGTAGCGTCAAATCAGTAACGCGCGCATCATCACGCGACAAATCAGCCAAGTGAATGACGGGTGTCGCCGCGTCGGCTTTTATAGCCATCCATTTGTTATTTGGCGAGGCTGACGTGCTGGTGATTGTCGGGAAGCTTTCTACTTTGACTGGCTCTAGTTCTTTTGGCACCAACCGTGCGTACGTCAGCCACAATACGGTTCCGGGCATGACATCAATTGATTTTTGCCACGCACGATATCCGGTCCGTTGCATTTTAATAAAATGGGGGCCAGTCGTCATCGTCCGTTTTGCCGCTGTGCGAACCCCCAGATCTTTACCGTCAATAATAACTTCAGCGCCACTTGGTTGCGTATTAAACTGCACCAGGCCACCTTGCTCTATAGTGCCCGCGTTGCGATTAAACTGATACCCTAGCATAAAAAAGACGAGTATAGACACGACCGTAATGACCGCGAGTGACATCGCGCTATATACGGTGATACGCTGCAGCAATTGTGTTCGTTTTGAAGGCGGATGATACATCTATAGCTATTATATCAACATTGAGTGAAACTATTGCATAATCGTTATAATTTATCTACTATATTAATAACAATCGAGTTGCAAGGCGAAGCGAGCAGATGGTAGATACTCGCCTCAACTGCAACACAATAGGGGGATAAATCAAAATGAGTCAGCAAACAGTAACAATCAACGGCGTTATTTATGATGCCCTGACCGGACTGCCATTGCAAAAAGCGACTCATTCTCAATCGATAGCCCCACGGACTACCACGCCGATCGCCCGACATTCTCAGCATGTCCACCATGCGACACAAAAATCAGCTACCCTGAATCGTACCATTGTAAAACAAACGACATCAACTGCGAAACAGATTGATCGCCCTGTTGTCCAAAAAAATCCTGCAATCAAAAAGTTTGCTCCTCATCCCATTGGTGCAAAGCAGTCGCCGCGTAGTATGGATATCGGACCAATCAGTCATCCACTTGTGGTTCGTGCTCAACAAAAAACACATGCTGTGCCAAAACCAACTACTGTAGCTGTTGAAAAATCAACTCATGCACCAAAACCATCACAAGTCATTAAACAAGAAGCAATCGCCGAAGCGCTAGATAAAGCACCGCGCCACAACGCAAAAGTAAAACAGGTAAAACAATCTGGCAAAAAACGAACGCGCGCGATGAGCATCGCCTCGGCCAGCCTGGCGCTGATGATGCTAGCAGGGTACTTTACCTATCTAAATATGCCTAACTTGTCCGTTCGCGTTGCCGCAGCGCAGGCTGGATTTGACGCAACCTATCCTGGTTATCACCCCGACGGTTATCGTGTCGATGGGCCTGTCGCCTATAATGACGGTTGGGTAAGTATGAAGTTTACTGCCAACGGCGGATCGCAAAACTTTACCGTCAAACAAGAAAAAAGCGGTTGGGATTCGAGCGCGTTGTTGGCAAAGTATGTCGAACCAAGCTCTGACGGCGGCTACGTACCCTACAACGAACAAGGCTTGACTGTATACGTTTTTGACAATAACGCCGCGTGGGTAAACGACGGCGTCCGCTACACAATCGAGGGCAACGCACCGCTATCGAGTAGCCAAATTCTTGCTATCGCAACTAGTATGTAGCCTTCGTCGAACCCTTCATCTGTTATAATAATACGTACTCTATGACAACTCACCACACACCACCTGCCAGCAACCATCTTCCAGTACGTACTCGTTTCGCCCCCAGTCCGACTGGTTTTTTGCATGTTGGTGGGGTGCGAACTGCTTTATTTGCCTGGTTACTCGCCCGACAGGATGGCGGACAATTTGTCCTACGCCTAGAAGACACCGATCAAAAAAGGGAAGTGGAGGGTTCGGCCGAACATTTGATGACCAGTTTGCGAGCACTTGGCATGCAATACGACGAAGGGCCAGATATTAACGGGCCATACGGACCATATCGGCAAAGTAGTCGTTTGGAAATTTACAAACAATGGGCACAAAAATTAATCGATAGCGGGCGAGCCTATGCTGATCCATATACGGCCGACGAAATTCAAGCTTTTAGAGACCAAGCCAAAAACGAAAAGAAAGCTTTTTTGTATCGGCATCATCGCCCCGAACAACCGCCAGCCTGGGATGGCACAACACCACTACGTTTTAAATCGGATCCAAAAGAATATTCGTGGCACGACGAAGTCATGGGTGATTTGCACACTGGACCAGAAGTTATTGATGATTTTATCTTGATTAAGTCTGATGGTTTTCCTACCTATAATTTTGCCCACATTGTTGACGACGCCGAAATGCACATCAGCCATATCATTCGCGGCCAAGAGTTTATCTCTAGTCAGCCAAACTATCTAAATTTATACGAAGCGTTGCAGCTAACACCTCCGACGTTCGCGACGATGCCACATATCATGGCGGAATCGGGTAATAAAAAATTAGGCAAACGCGACGGCGCCAAAGACGTTTTAGACTACTTAAAAGATGGTTACGTCGCAGAAGCATTAGTTAACTTTATCGCAAGTATGGGCTGGAACGACGGCACCGAACAGGAAATATTTTCGCGCGATGAATTGATCAAAAAATTCAGCCTTGATCGCGTTCAGCGCAGCGGTGCTCGTTTTGATGAACAGCGATTATTGTGGCTAAACGGCCAATGGATTCGCCGATTAACTCTCGATGATTTGTTTGAACGCGTGACCGAATTTTGGCCACAAAGTGCAGCAAACGCCACGGCCGAACACAAAAAACAGATCCTGGCGCTTGTCCAAGACCGAATGAAAACATTGACTGATTTATCAATTCTGAGTGATTACTTTTTCGATGAACCAACCCCACACTGGATGATGGTCAGCGATAATAAACAACTAAAAAAATACAGCCGCGCCGACCTGACCGACATGCTACATCAGACCATTACTGCCTTGCAGGCAAGTGATTTTGACGCTAATTCGTTACAAACGACGTTAAACAAACTACTCGATACAACCGGACAAAAACCTGGCGTGCTGTTTAGTATCATCCGCCTGGCAGTTAGCTGGGCACCGTTTAGCCCCGCACTGAACGACACGTTGGCAACGCTTGGCCAACAAACAACGATTGATCGTTTGCAAAAAGCTATCGAAACGGCAACCAGTAGCTAGATGGACAAACGATCTGACGATCAGCTACTAAAAATTATTTGGGATTTTATGTCTTTTGAAAGCCCGTTGCAACACGCCGATGCAATTATTGTTGGTGGCTGCAAAGATACCGGTGTTGCACGTTATGCCGCCGACTTGTACCTGACTGGTTTTGCGCCGCTCATCGTTTTTTCGGGTTATCAACAAGCTGATATGGATATGTCCGAAGCGGACCTGTTAGCAGGCGTCGCGCGGCAGGCAGGCGTGCCAGAATCTGCTATTTTGCGCGAACACGATGCGACGAACACCGGGGAAAACATAGTGCTATCAGCGGCGCTATTACAAAACAAAGGTATTACTCCTCAATCTGTTATTCTGGTGCACAAACCCTATATGTCACGTCGTTTTTTGGCAACTGCCGAAGCCCAGTGGCCATCTCCGCAACCAAAATTTGTAACACGTCACGAAATGATATCGTTGGTCGAATATTCTGTAAAACATGGACGAGGCGAAGCGATTCGCAGGACGCTTGGTGATTTTAGCCGTATGGAAAAATATGCCAAAAAAGGTTACCAATCGCATCATGCCATTCCTGATGAGGTAAAAGAAGCGCACAAACTCATGGTCTGGCGCGGCCACAAGACTGGCTAAATAGCACGTCATAAAACGTCCACTTTACATCTTAATAAACGAATTTTTCTGTTATAATAACCACTAGCATGAACCAAGAGACTAAAAAAATACCGCTACGTCGCAGACTTTGCACTTGGATGCGCGCTCATACGACGAAAACCTATCTGATTATAGGCGCCGGTCTGATTCTTATCGCCAGTGGTATCGCGTTCGTGGTAGTCAGCCAGACACCTATAAAAAGTACATACATACCTATAAAACCCGATCCAAAACCAGAACCACCTAAAGAATATTATTCACCGCTAACGGGTATACCGGTCAAAAACGAAGCAGCGACCAAACAAGCCGTCACTGCTATCATGCTAGAAAACAGCCCCGACGCTCGACCTCAATCTGGTCTAAAACAATCGGGTGTTGTCTATGAAGCCATCGCCGAAGGCGGAATTACACGCTTTTTAGCACTGTATCAGCAAGAAAAACCGAAACTTATCGGCCCTGTCCGAAGCTTGCGCATGTATTATGTCGATTGGCTAGCCCCGTATAACGCCAGCGTCGCCCATGTCGGTGGTAGTGCCGCCGCATTAACAGAAATACGCAAAAGCACCTACCGTGACATTGATCAATTTTTTAATCCAGGCACGTACTGGCGGGCAACTGATCGCTACGCACCTCACAACGTCTACACCAACTTTGCAAAAATCGACGCGCTTAACAAAGCCAAAGGCTACACAAAATCAACCTTTGACGGCTTCCCACGCGTAGACGGCAAGGTCAGCAAAACGCCAAAGGCAACCAGTATTACCATCAATGTCAGCAGCCCAACCTACAACAGCACCTATAAATATAGTAAAAAGAAAAATCATTATGCCCGCTCTCAGGGTGGCGCCCCTCATCTTGACCGCGAAAAAGGCCAAATTACACCGTCTGTCGTCATCGCATTAAAAGTCAACATGCAACGTGTAATGCAAGACGGCTACCGCGAAAAAATTACGACCAGCGGCAAAGGCGAAGCGATTATTTTCCAAAACGGAACTGCCAAAACGGTAACCTGGCGTAAAGCAAACCGCAAAAGTCAGCTTCATTTTACTGATAAATCAGGTGAAGAAGTGTCGCTTGTTCGTGGTCAGACCTGGATTACCGCCGTACCAAACGGCAGCGGGAGCGTCTCATGGCGGTAACACCATCTCAAAATCCGCATCCAGTGATGGTGCGTGATTACTGGCCACGTTTTCGCAAGCGAGCAATCCTAATGACCATTCTGATGCAAATTGCCGTTACTATCGTCACTGGTGGGGCGTTGATTGCAACTGGAGTATTATCGACGACAATCGAGTTCTGGATTATATTAATTGCCGTACTGGCAACGACGATTGGCGTTAACGTCGTCTTATTCACCCAGCTGATGTTGCCATTCAAAGATTTAACCAGCGCGTTGACGCATGTATCTGGCGAACCGACAACTATTACGCCACCAAATCCTAATGCCAGACACTTTGAACGTGACGGATTCAAACCGATACTCCAGCTAAT
Organism: Saccharimonadales bacterium (SeqCode); assembly: GCA_035704495.1. GTDB lineage: Bacteria > Patescibacteriota > Saccharimonadia > Saccharimonadales > Saccharimonadaceae > UBA6022. The sequence goes on along the minus strand of DASSWW010000021.1, from coordinate 1,376 downwards.
CTATAAACTCGCCGTCGGTGACTCTGGCCAAAAGGAATCGACAGACAAATCTGGCCTACCATTAGACAGCATTACTTCAGCGCTCGACAACACGGCCGCTGGGTTTATCATTATGGATGCCTATAGACATATCGTCTATGCCAATCCAAAAGCGCCCGTTCGTACCGACACCGATGGCGCGACAGTTATCGATTTGCTATTCGAGGATGATTTTAATTTAGACGCGTGGCTAAAAGACTGCGAACAACACGCCGTGCACAGCGAACATACCTGGAAACGCGTACCAAACAAAATCACCGGCGAAGAAAATCGAAAAATCTACGACGTCACAGCATCATACCAAAAAGGCAGTGTCGCTGAAGTGGTCATCAGTCTATTCGACCGCACCGCTGATTATCAGCCAGACGATGATGACCTCGATTTTATTGCCTTTGCCGCGCACGAACTTCGTGGACCGATTACCGTCATTCGTGGCTACTTAGACGTTTTTGGTGATGAAGTCGGACCAGTATTAGAGGAGGATCAAGCCGAATTGCTAAAACGGCTGGTGGTATCGTCAAACCGACTTAGTGGGTATATCAACAACATCCTCAACGCGTCGCGCTACGATCGCCGCCACCTAAAAGTCCACCTGACCGAAGATACTATTGCCAATATTTACGATACGATTAGCGACGATATGAAACTTCGTGCGACGTCACAGGGTCGTGCACTATCGGTTCATTTGCCAAACGACCTGCCAACGATTGCCGCCGATAATGCCAGTGCTAGTGAAGTACTTTCTAATCTGATTGATAACGCGCTAAAATACAGCAACGAGGGTGGTTCGGTTAACGTTACTGCCAAAGTCGATGGTGATTTTGTAGTGACGTCCGTCGAAGATCACGGCATCGGTATGCCGGGCAACGTCGTCAGTAATTTGTTCCACAAATTTTATCGTTCGCACCGCTCGCGCGAAACCGTTTCGGGAACGGGAATTGGTTTGTATATCAGTAAAGCCATCGTCGAATCACACGGCGGCAAAATTAGCGTCCGAAGTGTCGAAGGTGAAGGTTCAACCTTTACGTTCAGTCTGCCAATCTATAGTACGGTTGCAGATAAATTAAAAGCAAACGATAATAGTAATGAAGGCATTATCAATAAAGAAGATGGTAGTTGGATTAAAAATCATGCGATGTTTAGGGGATAATTATGGCAATTAAAACAATTTTGTGTATCGAGGATGACCGCTTTATCGGTGAAATGTACGTCCGTAGCCTGCACAAAGCCGGCTATACGGTTGATTGGATGGTTGATGGCAATGACGGCTTGGTCGCAGCGCGTAACAAACCGTACGATCTGATTCTGCTAGATGTTATGCTGCCAGAACGACGGGG
>DASSWW010000030.1:0-19225 GCA_035704495.1 Saccharimonadales bacterium (SeqCode) | reverse complement strand
CCAACAGCTAGTATCCATCGTTTACGGCGTGGACTACCCGGGTATCTAATCCGGTTCGCTCCCCACGCTTTCGTGCCTCAGTGTCAGAAATGGTCCAGTAACCTGCCTACGCCATTGGTGTTCCTTCTTATATCTACGGATTTCACTCCTACACAAGAAATTCCAGTTACCTCTACCATTCTCGAGTCAGTGAGTTTGAATAATAGCCTGTGTGGTTGAGCCACCAGATTTCACTATTCACTTTACTGACCACCTACGCAACTCTTTACGCCCAGTCACTCCGGATAACGCTTGGGTCCTACGTATGACCGCGGCTGCTGGCACGTAGTTAGCCGACCCTTATTCATGAGTTACCGTCATATTCTTCACTCATAAAAGCAGTTTACGACCCGAAGGCCTTCATCCTGCACGCGGAGTTGCTCCATCAGACTTTCGTCCATTGTGGAAGATTCCTCACTGCTGCCTCCCGTAGGAGTCTGGACCGTGTCTCAGTTCCAGTCTGGCTGGTCATCCTCTCAGACCAGCTACAGATCGTCGGCTTGGTGAGCCTTTACCTCACCAACTACCTAATCTGACGCGGGCCGCTCCCAAAGCGGATAAATCCTTTAATCCGAAGATCATATGCGGCATTAGCTACCCTTTCGGGCAGTTATTCCTCACTTTGGGGCACGTTCCCACGCGTTACTCAGCCGTCCGCCGCTCGCCGCCAAGTAGTAAACTACTCGCGCTGCCGCTCGACTTGCATGTGTTAGGCACTCCGCCAGCGTTAATCCTGAGCCAGGATCAAACTCTCCATAAAAATGATGCACTAACCGAAGTTATTGCATCAACATAAAATATAAACTGACGATGATATATTGCACAACTAAATTGTTAAAGTTCATTATCATCTGTTCAACTCCACAGTTGTTTATCGCTAAATCGCGACCAGACTTTCATAATCATACCGCATCATCCCTAGTACGGTCAAGGGTAATTTTTAACTATTTTGTAGCTAAAAAGACAACTAGACCAATTGCTGCTCCAAGCAACGCACCAACAACGACTTCGATTGGTGTATGGCCCTTGGCGGCACGCGGTAACTGGACTTTACTGTTTTGCTCTCTAATCAAGGCCTGGATTGCCGTTCCTTGTTCACCAGACGATCGTCGCACCATAACAGCATCGTACATCACGATGCTGGCAACGAGGGCCGCCAATCCGAATAAACCTGTTTCGGTTCCTTCGCGCAACCCAATCAGCGTCACGACAGATATAACAGTCGCCGTGTGCGCACTGGGCATATTGCCCGATATATAGAGTTGACGAAAATGGTTAAAACTGCGATGTTTGATGACCAGAATGACATACTTCGTCCCCTGTCCCACCATCCATGCGACAAAAATAGCGATGATATAGGGCGAAAGTATTTCCATACTCCTAGCTCTCGTCTTCCTCGTCTGTAATCTGCACCTGCTCTGGCATTAATCCTAGTGACGATACTTCGTCGCCTTCACGCAAGCGCATGATACGGACGCCTTGCGTGGTGCGGCCAAGCGTCGGAATATCCTTTAGACTGATACGAATAGTCTGGCCTTTGTCAGAAATCATCAGTACCTCACTAGCCTCCGCCTCGAGAGTTCGAACAGCAATAATATGGCCGGTTTTCGCCGTTACAACCGCCGCTTTAATACCGACGCCGCCACGTTTATGACTTGGGAAGTTGGCTACCTTTGTCATTTTCCCGTAGCCGTTAACACTGATGACGAGTAATTTTTCATCGTCATTATTGACAATATCCATACCGACAACACGATCGTTCGGTCGCAGACGGACGCCGCGAACACCACGAGCCGTTCGCCCCATTGGACGCGTATCGGTTTCGTTAAAGCGTACCGCCTGACCAGCTGACGTCGATATAATCACGTCATTTTCACCCGTCGTCTTCTTAATCCAGCGCAGTTCATCGCCGTCGTCTAGTTTAATTGCAATCAAACCATTGGTGCGAATATTGGCGTAATCTTTTAGTGGCGTCTTTTTGACTGTACCCTTAATCGTTGCCATAAATAGGTAACCCTCATCATTGGCATCTTTGGCGTGGCGAATGATCGAGGTAATCTTCTCTTCTGGCTGCATTTGCAACAGATTCACTGCCGCGACACCTTTGGCCTGCAAGCTAGCCGCTGGGACTTCGTAAGCTTTCAAGCGGAATATACGGCCTTTATTCGTAAAGAATAATAGATAATCATGCGTGCTGGCTGGCACTAACTGGTCAATCACGTCTTCTTCTTTAGTGGTCATGCCGCGCTTACCCTTACCACCACGATTTTGACGACGATATTCGCTGACTAGTGTACGTTTGATGTAGTTTTCAGTCGTTAACAAAATCACCGAATCTTCTTCAGGGATCAGTTCTTCGTCACTAAACTTACCAAGTTCGTGATTAATCATCTGGCTACGACGAGGGTCGCCGTACTTGTCTTTCATTTCCAGCAATTCCTCTTTGATAATACGCAGAATCTCTGCTTCGTTCGCCAGAATGGCCTCTAATTTTTCAATCAGCGCCAGTAGCTCCTTAAGCTCATTCTCGATTTTATCGCGTTCAAGGCCGGTAAGTCGACGTAGTTGCATCGCTAGAATTGCTTGAGCTTGAATTTCAGAAAGTCCAAATTTCTCAATTAAGCCAGCCTGAGCGATTTCGCTTGTCTTACTAGCGCGAATCAATTTGATGACTTCATCAATATGATCAAGCGCAATTTTGTAACCTTCCAAAATGTGGGCACGGGCTTTAGCTGCTTTCAGTTCGAACTCGGTGCGACGTCGCACCACAATACGGCGATGTTTGATAAACTCGTCAAGAATTTCGTGGAGCCCCAATACTTTTGGCTGAATGCCCTCAATTAATGCCAGCATATTGAAGTGGAAGCTGGTCTGCAAGGCAGTTAATTTAAAGAGTTGATTCAAAACTTTCTTTGGGTAGGCGTCCTTGCGCAGTTCGATGACAACTCGGACTTTGCCCCTAGCACTTTCATCGCGCAGGTCGCTGATTAAAATCTTTTTATCCTTATGTAGTTCAGCAATCTTTTCGATAAGCGTTGCTTTATTTACACCATAGGGCACTTCAGTGATGACAATTTGACTACGACCTTTTTTTGTCTCTTCAATATTGGTCACCGCGCGCACCATGACACTACCGCGTCCTGTTTGGTACGCCTGCTTCATCGGGTTGCCGCCATAGACAATTGCCCCAGTTGGGAAATCGGGACCCTTAACGTACTGCAGTAAATCGTCGACGGTCGTAGTTTCGGGATTATCAATCAAATGAATTGTTGCATCGACAAGTTCTCCAAGGTTATGTGGAGGAATATTGGTCGCCATACCCACGGCAATACCAATCTGACCATTTAACAGCAGGTTCGGAAGTTTTGCAGGCAAAACTGATGGTTCTTGCTCGGTGCCGTCATAGTTATCACGGAAATCAACCGTATCTTTTTCAAGGTCTGTCAGCAACTCGTTACCAGCTCGTCCTAGACGCGCTTCGGTATAGCGGCTGGCGGCTGGTGGATCACCATCCATCGATCCATAATTACCTTGGCCATTCACCAATGGGTAACGCATAACCCAGTCCTGCGCCAGACGCACCATCGAAAAATAAATCGATGAGTCACCGTGCGGATGATATTTACCCATCACGTCACCGACAATACGAGCACTTTTCAAGAAGCGGCCACCAGGGCGCAGATTTTGCTCGCCCATGCTGTATAAAATACGACGATGAACGGGTTTCATACCGTCACGGACATCTGGGAGCGCGCGATCAATAATGACGCTCATTGAATACTTCAAGAAGCTGTCTTCCATTACATCTTCCACTGATTGATTCTCGACAATGCGCGAGTGCGTCTGTGGAATAATCACTTCGTCTTCAATTGGTGTATCGTTTACGTCAATAGTGTCATCATTCATAATTATATATCCAGATCCTCTAGACTAAGTGATTTGGCGCGGCTTTGGATGAAGCCTTTACGCAAATCCACTTGATCTCCCATTAGCTTTGTAAAAATTGCATCACTTTTTTCGGCGTCTTCCACTTTAACCTGTATCAACACACGGTTCTCGGGGTTCATAGTCGTGTCCCACAGCTGTTCGGCGTCCATTTCACCCAAACCTTTGTATCGTTGCAATAATGTAATGCCGGCTTGCTTGCTCCGGTCCGCGGTCTCGTCAATTGCAACACCTTTTTTGCGTCGCTCCTCAATCAAGCTAGCGATGATTTCATCTTTTTCCTCGTCACTGTAGGCATAATGTTTTTTTGTCCCTTGGCGTAACAAGTAGAGCGGTGGTTTTGCTAGATAGACATAGCCGCCATCAATTACCTCTTGCATATAGCGGAAAAAGAACGTCATCAACAAAGTGGCGATATGACTACCGTCAACATCAGCATCCGTCATGATGATAACTCGATGATAACGCAAACCAGACACGTCAAACTGATCGCTAATGCCAACGCCCATCGCCTTGATCAGGCTGACGATTTCGTTATTATTTAGCATTCGATCCAGTCTCGCACGCTCCACGTTAAGTACCTTACCACGCAGTGGCAAAATCGCCTGAGTTCTGCTGTCTCGACCTGATTTTGCTGATCCACCAGCCGAGTCACCCTCGACAATATATAGTTCAGATTCGGACGGATCTTTACTTGAACAGTCAGATAATTTACCTGGCAGACTCAATCCGTCTAACGCGCCCTTGCGAATGACGTTATCGCGCGCTGCTCGAGCTGCTTTACGGGCGCGAGCAGCAAGTAATGCCTTGCCGACAATCTTTTTAGCAACATTCGGGTTTTCATCTAAATAGTACGAGAAATATTCGTTCATTACCTGTTCGACATAACGACGTACTTCAGGATTACCCAGCTTGTTCTTGGTTTGTCCTTCAAATTGAGGGTCTGGAAGCTTCACTAAAATAATTGCGGTTAGGCCTTCGCGAATATCATCACCGGTTAGGTTGTCTTCTTTTTCTTTTAGCAAGCTATTTTTGCGTGCGTAGTCATTAATAACGCGCGTCAAGGCTGAACGAAACCCAACGACGTGTGACCCACCGTCTGGTGTCAAAACGTTATTAGCGAACGGCTTAACGGTTTCGACAAATGTATCGTTATACTGTATCGCCACTTCAACCATAGAATCTTCGACTTGGCGTTCGACATAGAACACGCTATCGCTAACGACATCTTTACCAATGTTCAAATGTTTCACATAGCTTTGAATACCACCTTCGAAGTAAAAGGCGGCTCGTTCTTTAGTGCGTTCGTCGCGTACCGCCACATAAATACCCTTCGTTAAATAGGCCTGATGACGTAAATAGTTCACTACCCATTTATAGTCAAACTCGACTGTTTCTTTAAAAATCGTCTCGTCAGGGTAAAATGTAACTGTCGTACCAGTTGGTCGGTCAGTCTTGCCGATTTTTTTAAGTGGCGCTAGTGAAGCGCCCTGGGCGAATTCAATCCGATACAGTTCGCCTTTTTGAACGACTTCAGCAATCAGTTTGGTCGAGAGAGCGTTCACCACGCTTGAACCAACACCGTGTAGACCAGACGATACTTTATAACCACCGCCGCCGAACTTACCGCCGGCATGCAGAACGGTCAACACTGTCTCGAGTGTACTCAGACCAGTTTTTTCGTGCTTATCGACTGGAATACCGCGTCCGTTGTCGCTAACAGTGATGCCACCATCCTCTAAAATAGTCACGTCAACACGTGTGGCGTACCCAGCAATCGCTTCGTCAATCGAGTTATCGGCGATTTCTTTAATTAAATGGTGCAACCCATCATAGCCAGTGCTACCAATATACATACCCGGGCGCTTGCGCACGGGTTCTAGGCCTTCAAGGACCTGAATTTGCGACCCAGTATATGAGCCATCATCTTTTTTTTGTTTAGTCATAGTACCCTCACTTCAGACGTTTCAGCTATTTACATTTCTTTCATTATACAGAACAATTTGTGTTCACTCAAGCTATTGTGTGAACATATTTCTTATGCTAATCTAGACACCAAGAGGTGTCGCAACAAAAATAAATAGGTAAGCAAACACATGTTTAGGAAAATAGTCTCTAATCTTGCATTTAGTCCTGCTCTTGTAGGGCAATTGGGTTTTTATGCAAAACGCCTACGAAAAGAGGAGGCCACACGCCGAATCGGTCTTATTTTTGTTGCCCTAGCACTCATCGTCCAATCATTTGCTGTTTTCTCTCCCCCGGAATCAGCAAACGCTGCCAATGCCGATAATATTATATATAGCGGTATTCGTGACAAAAAAGACTTATTAAAGATATACGATCGTGGCTCCGACACCGCCGGACGCAAAGATATTCGCCAAATCTACACTCATTTTGGTATTACCCGCGCCGATATCGTCAATGCGCACATGGGCAGCTACAATACTGGTGATTTTAATGGCCAGCTTAAGTCAGTTGGACGCTCTGACTGGGGAGTTCCCTATCGTCATCCCGTCAAAGTAGCGGGCGCCGACACGACAATCTATACGGGTGGTTACATCAATACTCAAGGTAAAAGCTGGAAAATGCCAGCACTAATCGGTAAACGATCTGTCGATGGCGCTTGGTTTGCCATTACGCTTGATTGCGGCAATGTCGTCTACGTCGTTCCACCGCCTCCGATAAAAAAGCCGACTGCTGTTTGTAGCTCACTCGCTATTACACCAATCAGTCGCACTGACGTACGCCTCAGAGCTAAGGCTGATACAACGGACGGAGCCACTATTTCCGCCTACACCTACACGATTCAAGACGCTGCTGGTGACGTTGTTTTGAAACAGCGCGTTGCAGATTCAACAACGACCTCATCATTAAAACGAACCCTTCCGACAGATGGCAGTTACACAGCAAAAGTCAGCGTTGCGACGAGCTTAGGTGAAAAAACCGATGCTGATTGTATAAAGAACTTTACTGTTTCGGCCGAACCGCGATGCGTCGTTAATCCAGAATTTGTCGAGAGTAGCCCTGAGTGCCAACCATGTCCAGACGATGAAACGCTATGGTACAAAGATAAAAATTGCACAGCTGATTTTGTTCTAAGCAAGGTAGTAAAAAATACCACTCAATCCCTAGACAACGCTCACAACACAACCGCCAAACCCGGTGACCAGCTACAATATACATTAAGTGTAAAAAATACGGGCAACGCCCCAGGCAGCTACACGATGACAGATACCGTTGCTGACATCCTTGAATACGCGACGATTGTTAATATCGGTGATGGTAAAATCGTTAATGAAAGTAGCGCATCGCCTGCGGTAATTGCGTGGCCCGCGTTTGACGTCGACGTCAACGAAACCGTGCAAAAAGTCATCGTGGTAAAAGTAAAAAACACCGTACCAGTTATGGCAACCAACCTATCAAACCCACAATCATATAACTGTACGGTCACAAACACGTTTGGGAATACATTGCATGTCAATATTGAGTGCCCACCAGAAAAAGCAATCGAACAAATGGTTACAGAACTGCCACAGACCGGCGCAGGCGAAAATATAATCTTCTCTGCAATTGTCGTCGCGGTCGTCATCTACTTCTACGCACGTGCACGACAAACAGCAACAGAGGTTCGATTAATCCGTCGTGACTTAAACGCTGGTACAATCTAAAAGAAATATAAAAAGGGTGAAAATGAGTACTAATCAAGAAAAGATCAACCATGGGCCAGAGAACAGTTTTGACTCTGCGCGCGAATTAGGTCACCAGCAATCGGAGATACTACGTCAGAACGCTGAAAAAGCTGCTGAAATGGCATCAGAGAATAACGAAAAGAGTAGCGAACGTGCGCGCACTGAAGCACTGGAAACTGCAACGAGTATTGAAAAAAAGAGTGCAGAAAAAGAAAAATTAGTCTCACCTGCTTCTCGACGCGGAGCAATCAATAAACAGGACCTGACAGCCAACTACGACCGCACAATGACCCAGATACAAAGTGAACTGACGCCCGCCAGTCGCGCCTTTAGCAAGGTAATTCATCACAAAGCAGTTGAACGAACCAGCGAAACTCTAGGCGCAACAATCGCTCGACCAAATGCTATTTTAGCGGGAGCGATTGCTGCATTTATATTTACCCTCGCAATGTACCTTATTGCTAAAAATTTCGGCTATCGGCTATCGGGATTTGAAACCATTGGTGGCTTTATTTTAGGCTGGATTACTGGTTTGTTATTCGACTACTTTAGAGTGCTAATTACCGGCAAACGATCCTAATAAAATCTTACTCGTTAAAAAATCACCGCAATCCGGTGATTTTTTAATATTCTGACATCTACTTGATTAGCGAATTTTAAATAAAACCTCGTCATTACCTGTCGCATCATCCTTGCCGCGTAGATGTAGACTTGTTGGCGATGATGGTGCCGTAGTCACGCTAGGAGCTGCCGGTTTAAATGCTGGCGGTGGTGCCGATGGTTGCTGAGAATTGGCGGCAGAAGGAGATTTTGGCACGGCAGCGACGGTTTTTGGAGCTGGCGGCTGAGGAGATGTAGACGACAGTCCAGCCGGAGCAAGAGGCGGCTTGGTCTGAGGTGGACTACTCGCCAATCCTGGCGACGAAGGCTTGGGTGTTTGACTAGTATTCATTTGTTGACGCTTGGCGAGCCATTCATCAAGAAATGATGAACCTGAATTATTGCCATTATTCATACCAGTCATGCGTTGCTGCTGAGCTTTTTTCAAGGCTTCAGCCTTTGCTTTCTTCTCGGCGTCCGCGGCTCCTAAGCGACCGAAAATCTCTTTTTCTACCTGTGACCGCGGTTTACCGTATTTAGCAGCTGACAGGCGTTTCAATGCATCTCTGAGCTGTTGGTTTGATTGTCCCATTGGAGGAATAAACGACATACTAAACGGCGCGGACGGCACGCCATTAATCTGTACTGTAGTGATTGCATGATAATTTGGCATCTTCCGTAAGTCTTCAGTGTCAAAAGTCGGGCGGAATGCCTTTTCGAGTAGCTCTGCATCTGTGACACCAATACGTCCACTAATAATAGTACCGACGTTACCAATAATCGCTTCTCTGATTTTATCGGTGAGCTGCGTAATAAACTGGTTACCTAAAATAAGGTTCAAGCGATACTTTCGAGCCTCGGATAGAATTGACTCAAAACTCTCCGTCGCAAAGTTCTGAAACTCATCAACGTACAATGAAAAATCGACACGCTGGTCTTCGGGCGTATCAGCCCGGCCCATAGCCGCCGCTTGAAACTTCATCACAAAGATAATACCAAGTAATTTAGAATTCAACTCGCCCATTTTACCTTTACTCAGGTTAACCAGCAGAATCTTTTTGTTATCCATAATATCGCGCAAGTTAAAACCACTTTTTGTCTGCCCAATAATATTACGCATCGAGTCGTTTGAGATGAAGGGACCGAACTTACTGACCACCCAGCTAATGACTTCACCAGAATCATTGGATCGTTGTGAGTTGGGAAATTCTTTTGTCCAAAAATCGAGCACGGTTTGATCTTTGACGTATTTTAACTTACTTTTCATAAATTCTTCGTCAATTAGCAACTTGGGAATATCAATAAAAGTCCCGCCCGCCGGGTCCGCCATTAATAGCAAGGCACAGTTACGGAAAATGTGTTCCAGGCGCGGACCAACAATACCTGTATGACCAGGGTCATACAATCCATACAGCATATTAATCGCCTCTTGCACCAAAAAGTCTTTTTGATCAGGATGATCAAATTCGAACATGTTTAGTCCGATAGGATTCGCCATATCACCAGGATTAAAGTAAATAACATCCTCTACTCGCTCTTTTGGCACCTTACCGAGTAGGTTTTCGGCTGAATCGCCGTGAGGATCAACAAACGCAAAACCACGTCCATCCATCATATCCTGGAAAGCAAGGTTTTCGAGCAACACCGACTTACCTGTACCCGTCTGCCCAATAATATAAGTATGACGACGGCGATCATTCGTACTCAGACGAATTGGTTTTTTAACGCCACGATATTCGTTATAGCCAAGCAAAAATCCCTCGTCCATTATCTGTGTTGGTCCGTCTACCTGTTTTGACATCTGTCGCTGCACCTGAGAGGTTGGAATGCTATTTTGATTTGGCAGGTGAAATACCGTTGCCAACTCGACGCTATTTAAGATACTGTTTGTCACTGTTTGTGGGAAAAAGCGAAAGATATAGGCCGTCACAAGCTCTTCAATATTTTTTGTCACTGCAAATTTAAAGCCATTGTGACTGGGTGAATCAAACAAAGCAAAGGCCGCTACAATATTTTTCAGCAATATTTGTGAATGGGCTGCAGTATTTGACGAAACCACCACGCGAATTAACACTTCATAGCCTGGATAGCGAGTTTTCTCTTCAATTGCTTCCACCGTCGCTTGTTCAAGTGACGTCAATTGCTTGTCTTCAGGCTTCGTCTCGCCTGTTTCAGGTGGTCGCCAAAGCGCCTCCATCAGCTCTTTCGGTGCGATCAAGCCTCCTAGCCCAGCTTTTTTCGTGCCTTTATCTTTTTTAATTTTATCAGCGGCGTCAATAGAACTTTTTGTCCACCCATCACGTGCCGGGCGAAGCATGACTTGAATTGCCGCGCCATCTTCACGACCGGCTGCCGACAACGCATTCAGTAACGCCCGCGAAGCGTCACGCTTTGATTCTTGGTAGGTCGCAATAGGATACACAAAGTTTTTCTTTAATGTAAATTCGCCGCCAATCGTTCCGCTTATTTTTCCTACCTGACTAAAAATACTATTTTCAGAAACTTCCTCAAGTCGAGCCGAAGGATATGCCGCTGCAACCGCCTGTCGCACAACATCAATCAGCACCATTGGAACAACCGTATAATAATGCACCAATCCTTCGCGCGCTATAATTTCAAATGATAAATGGCGCTGGCCATAGATTTTACTTTTGAATCCCTTCGTCGCCGTGCTAGCGATAATGTTATACATCACCTGCGCTTGGGATAATATTTCCTCATTCAGATCACGCTCATCACGCCCATTACTTTCAATATCGTCACTTGAGGGCGGAAGATGAATTAACAGCGGGACCATCTTCAATCCACGTTCGTAGTTCTTTGCCTCGCGAAGCGTCCTTCGATACTGTGAAAAGAGGAAGATGCCCACGGCAGAACCAAGAAAGACGAGAATGAAAACGCTAATGAAAATGCTCGACATAGCGCATAAGGGCTCCTCGCTACTGCGAGGCGCCTAGCTCCTTTCCATACCTTTTACGTAAATAGTCTGCTTGTAGCTTACTGACTTCTTGCTCACGGAGGTAGGGATTATCCTTTGTCTGAATAATAATTTTTTTCGCCTTATCAACCCACTCTTTTTCAATCACATCATCGTCACTAGCAACAATAGGCGTGTCGTCTGCGACCGTTGGTACGGTATTACTCGGCACCACTACTGGCGGCGGCACCGCAGGCGCGTACGGAGGTGGGAGAGCAGGCGTTGCAGCAGCTGCCGCTGGTGCTGCCTCGCTACGTTGTTCAAACCGCTCAGCATTGGTCTCGATAGCAGCCTCAGGGGTTGACGACTGTGGCGCTCGCTCAAGAGATTGGCTATAGTTAGCCGCCGACTGCTCCGGCCCAATATTTGCTTCGGGGAGTTTGGGTTCCATATCTGTAATTATAGCATAATCGTAACAATTGAATATATGTCTATTTAGCTCGTTCTTTTAGCGATATAAACGCACGAAATAGAGACGAATAGGATAATGAGGACTACTTCATAAAAACCCACCTGTCCTACTGATTGCATACCTACAAACATTACTGGTGCCAGAGCAATAACCGAGGAAAAGTAATACGATCGCACCAGATTAAGCGCTCGCACAGGCTTTTTCACCGTCAAAGACGACATAATCTTAGCAACGATAGTACTACCCCAAGACAACAAAAAAGTCAGCACACAAAGGACTGACACGTACATTAAAATAAAAACAATAAGAATGCCCAAGGGACCAATCGTCGCTGGCGTTGTTGTCTGCAACAATATGATCAGCAGCATTACCGCTAAAGTGAAACTGATCGTTAACGTTCTTCCCAACATATCTTTCACTATACCATCAAAATAGCATGAGAGCCTGAGTAGCAAGCTATATGTTCAGACAAGCACTGGCCACCCATATAAATATTTTGGTGCGTGTGTCGATGAACAACTTGCCACTCCAGGCAATTGACCGCTCCAGAGTAATCTGGGGCATACGTCTCTTGGGTGCATTTCCACAATATACCTAGTAGTCACATTGTTACGTTAACAAGGTTTAACTAGGTATATTGGTACTTTGGTACCCGCGCTTCACGCCATATTATTGGCGGAGCATTGGCAACGTCACATATGTATACAATATAAAAGGTGCGTGTGTTTGCGGGTGCAAACTATATTTTTTTGTATAGGTGTCGCTGCCAAGTTTCCGTCAAAACGTGCGATCGATTGTTTGATTGTTAATGTGTTTTGCTTTTTGTTTGTTTTTGTAAAAGCTTGTGTCTACAATAGCATGAGCATTCAATCTGGTCAATGGTTTCCACGTAATTATATGGTGTATTTATAACTATAGAATAGTTTACTTATGTTTATTGATCTGTTAATTTGTACTTAATGACATAATTACATCGATGTTATAAAAACATCTAAGGCTAATCACTTCTACAAATATACTCTTACTGCAACGCTTTCGCTATAAAGATTTTACTATACGCAGTCTTTGTATAAGCACAATTTGTTTTAGGTACAACTTCACAGATCGGTAGTTGTATATGGCTTGTTTTGTTTCAGTAAAGTCAACTTGCCAAAGAAACAAAGCCCCACGATCATACGATTTTTTTGTACCATACTTCATTATTGTCTAGTATTACTTTTACCTCATTATTTTCTAACAACTAATCGCAGGTATTAACTCGCACGCAAACTTTTACTTAATAGGCAGTCTGCTAACGTCAGCGATTCAACTGCTTTTGCTGCAAAGCAGTTGGTGGAATGATGGTTATAGCGGGCACCTATCCTCGTTTTAGATAGTAAGAAGGATTTATGATTACGAAATAGCCTTACTAAGCCACGAAAAAAATACAACCACAAATATAACGACATTGTTAGTTATTTTACTTAACGACCTAGTCTTCAACACACCGCGTCAGAAATCCGTGTTTCATAAAAGACAAGATTTAGACCTACCTACAGCAATCTTATTCCTAAAACAATCATTCATCCCGCCTTACTCATCTCATTAAAGGTTTGTTCAATGTTTTTATTGGAATTACATTAGCTAGTGTACTCATTTATCATACTTACCCTACATATAGGTTATCCACACACCAAATTCATTCCAAAAACTTTTTTTATAAATAGTGTTGACTTAAGCGCTTTGACGTCATATTATAGGGGTAGCTCCTGAATAAATAAATTATACAGAAGCCAAAAATAAACAGCACTCAAAAACTCCACACAAAACAACCACTACTCGCAGGTGGTTGTTTTATTTTGCGTCATTTTTTGCTCAAGCACATAAAAAATATCACCGACATGGTGATATTTATATTCAAATTGGTGGAGCTGCGGGGCACTGCCCCCCGGTCCAAAAGGTAACGGATTATTCGTCTACAAGCATAGTTTGTCTTGATTGTTTACGACTGCTCGAACTAAAAGATAAACAAAAATGTTCGATAAGTCGCGTGGTAAAGTTTTCTTTTACAGTGCCACTGCGCACTATAAAAGTAAGTGACATGGGTATATAACACCACTCGCCGCTATGTCACCTGCGAACGAATGATGACCACAGCGTATTAGGCTGCGATTGGCGCAAAGGCTAGCTTTGGAAACGCGAAAGCGCTCTGCAGACTAGCTTTTACTGATGCAAGTTTTGTTGCAATTAAAAATATACGTACGTGTATGGTCGGCTTGCAAAATAATCTGTTAAATTCCCTCTGTCGAAAGCTAAATTCAGCCCCAACATGAACAGTATTAGTATACCATTATTTACAGACAGATACCAGGTGTGCTTAACTACAAGCATTATGTCAGCAGTCGCTAAGATATTGTCAGCCGCACCGGTAGGATTTGAAGGCCACTTAATAGAGGTGGAGAGCGATGCGACAAAAGGCTTACCGACATTACAAATTGTTGGACTTGGCAACAAAGCGATCGACGAAGCCAAAGAACGCGTAAAAAGCGCAATCATCAACTCCCTACTCGAGTACCCTACCAAAAGAATCACGATTAACCTTGCGCCGGCCGAGCTTCCAAAGGATGGGACACATTATGATCTACCGATTGCCCTTGCTATCCTAACAAGTAGTGGCCAGCTTCGACAGACAGAAGTCAGCCAGGCTGCTTTTGCTGGCGAATTAGCCCTTGATGGCAGCTTACGACCTATCAAAGGAGCGATTACTATCGCAGAAACAGCCAAAAAAGCAGGCATGACATACGTCTATCTACCTACGGCCAATATCGAGCAAGCCAGCCTCGTCGACGGAATCATTGTCATCGGAGTTGATTCATTAAAATCACTCTACCTCCACCTAAAGCAAGAGGTACGGCTTTTACCTCATGTCCCATTACTCGCTACAGAACAACCAATATTATTACTCGATACACCTACGCTCGATGACGTACATGGCCAGGAACAAGCTAAGCGGGCACTTATTATTGCGGCCGCTGGTCATCACAACATCCTTTTAACTGGCCCGCCCGGAACAGGTAAAACCATGCTTGCCCGCGCCCTGACTGGCCTACTCCCTCCTCTGCTTGCAGATGAGAAGATAGCTGTCACCAAGCTACACAGTCTGTCGGGCGAAGCGGTCAACGAAATCGTAACCGCTCGACCCTTTCGCTCGCCCCACCACACTGCAAGCCGTGTCGCTCTGGTTGGTGGTGGCGCCCACCCAAAACCAGGTGAGATTAGCTTGGCGCATCTGGGAGTGTTATTTCTTGATGAGATACCTGAGTATCCGCGTACCGCACTAGAAGCCTTGCGTCAGCCGCTAGAAGATAGAAAAATTTCTGTCAGCCGCGCTAATGGTCATGCCGTCTATCCAGCAGACTTTATGCTCGTCGCAACCATGAATCCTTGTCCATGTGGCTTCTTTGGAGATGCCGTTAAAGAATGTAGCTGTAGTAGTGGTCAAATCTTGGCGTACCAAAAACGACTATCTGGGCCATTAATGGATCGTATTGACCTTATCGTTAATGTGTCGCGAGTAGCAAACGATACACTGCTTGACCAAACTACGATGCATAAAAAACAACAAGAATCTGCTCTAAACATAATCAATATCGCCACGATGAAACAACGTAACAGATATAAAAATAGTATTAAAAACAACAGTAATTTAACCACCCGAGACATCAAAAATGGCTTAGTATTGTCTGCGGAAGTCCGCCAATTGTTAGGCACCGCTACTGACCGGCTCAATCTCAGTGCGCGTAGCTATTTCAAAGTTATCCGAGTCGCACAAACAATTGCCGACCTAGATAATAGTGATGTTATCACCACCCAACACATCAGCGAAGCGTTGCAATATAGACAAAGCACTTGAACCTCTGTCGCATATCTGGTAGAATGACCTATGAGTAACGCTTAAAATTATTGCGGACTTACAAAAGGAGACCAGCAATCAGTAAATCAATTCGTATCAATGAGGCAATCAGAGCTGATGAACTACGCGTCATTGGTTCCGACGGAGAGCAACTAGGTATCATGAGTCGCAGTGATGCGCTCAAGACAGCCGAAGAAGCTGGCGTCGACCTCGTTGAGATTTCACCGAACGCCGCACCGCCGGTTGTAAAAATCGTTGACTGGGGTAAATACCAGTACCAAAAGATGAAAGAGCTGCAGAAAAGCAAGAAAAATAGCAAGCCTAGCGAGCTAAAACAAATGCGATTCGGGCTAAAAATCGGTTCAGGTGATTTAGAAATCAAGCTTCGCAAGATTCGTGAGTTTCTAGCGGCCGGACACAAGGTGCGTATCCAAATATTTTACCGTGGTCGCGAGATGGCCCACAAAGAATTAGGATACGTTATGATTGATAAAATCGCTGCCCTTTTGGAAGATGAAGCAATAGTAGAGCAAAAGCCTCAGATGGCTGGTCGCAATCTGAGCATAGTAGTAAGGAGTAAATAATGCCAAAATTAAAGACCCACAAAGGTACCGCCAAGCGGATCAAGATTACCAGTACTGGTAAATTGACCCGTCGTCGCGCATTTGGTGGCCATATGCTCGCCAAAAAGAGCAAAAGCCGCAAGCGCGCTATCAACACCACTGCCACCGTTACCGGTAGCATGGCTAAAAACGTTAAGCGAGCGTTAGGAGTATAATATGCGAGTAAAAAGAGGCGTCACCGCACGCGCTAAGCACAAAAAGATTTTAAAATTAGCAAAAGGTATGCAGCACAATCGCACGCGCTCATACCGTCTTGCTAAACAAGCTGTTATCAAAGCGTTGCAGTATTCCTACCGCGATCGTCGCAATAAAAAGCGTGATTTGCGTGGTCTATGGATTACCCGCATTAATGCGGCTGCCCGCGAACAAGGCACAACTTATGGTAAATTGATTGCTGGCCTAAAAAACGCCAACATCGAATTAGACCGCAAGGTGCTAGCCGAGTTAGCAGTTAATGAACCTGCAGCTTTCGCCGCTGTCGTAAAGAGCACAAAAGCGTAATCGCACTGGTAGCTCCTTACTAATTTAAAAACCACCCTGCAGGGTGGTTTTTAAATAGGCAGTCCGTCGATAAGCCGGGTTTTGTCGCGGACGATCATCTATCTAGCCGTACAGTTGCCTGCACAGTCAAGCGGGTAGCAACCTACGGACGGACCGCCCTTTACGTAGATCTCCTTGCAGCTGACAGGGTTTACCTTCACGCCGTGTCACCACGGAATGCTGTGAGCTCTTACCTCACTCGTTTCACCTTTTCCCTTTTACGGGTAGTTTCGTTTCTGTGGCACTTTCCCTAAAGTCACCTTCGGTCGCCGTTAGCGACTGTCATGTCCTATACTGCCCGGACTTTCCTCTCATGACTTTCGTCATAAGCGATCGCCTAACGAACTGCCTAGGGACCATTATACCCTACTCGCTCTGATGAGCGTTGAGAATCTTATTCACAATGCCATCAGCTAACTGATTAAACTCTCGTTTTACATGCGTAAAGGTTACTTTATCGAATTGTGCAACCAACTCTCGGATACGTTCATTGATTGGCCACAGTTCACGGTTTTTAATCTTGTAGACACCGTTCATCTGATTTACTACCAACAAACTATCAATCCGAAAATCAACTGTCCGCGCGCCAATCTCTAAGGCCTTCTCTAAGCCCAGACGAACACCATGATATTCCGCCTGATTATTCGTAGTAACGCCAAGATACATACCGCCCTCGTGCAATACGTGGTCGTAATTATTCATAATAATAAATCCTGCCGAAGACGGTCCAGGGTTGCCACGCGACCCGCCATCAGAGTACACAATAACGCGTGAAACGTCTGATGTATTAATAACATCATCAGCTATATCTTGCATACTAACAGATTGAATTTGTTGTTGTGTCATTCCCAACAGCAAAGTAGTTGACTCGGTCACTTCTTCTTGATGTATATTTGACATCTTTTCCCAAGCATAACGATTATAGTTCTGGCTTAACCTTATTTTAGCTCCGCTTGCTACTAAACTGACAAGATAAAGAATAAAGACATATTGTGTATCACGATTGTCATGATCAATGTACGTCACAACATCAAACAGTTGTGCCGTCTGAACCACCAAACCTGTTGCCTCTTTAACGTAGCGTTCGATGGCATCTTTAGGTTGTTCACCGTAAGCTAGTTTACCACCAGGTAGCTCATACTTACCGAGAATTGCTTCTCGGCCATTAGACCGACGCAGTAGCAACGTTTTGCCATCTTTACGGATAATTGCTCGGGTTGCGATATGTTGTTTCATATGTTTGTGTGTATCAATCTCTTCTTTTAGTCTACCATTAGCGGCATGTTTTAGAAATATAGCATTTATCAGCATCAATCAAAAAGTCCCAGAACAGTACTGTCGATGCTCGATATTCCCCGCGGTTTAGCAAGGTGGATGCTCTCAATCCACTTCCACGGAAGTAGACCATTCGAGCTTCCTATCAAATATGATATTCAGGAAAATCATATACATCTAGGTGTGTCCTGGGACTCTTTTATTATATCACTCTCAAGCTTAGAAAAGGCCAAAGGCAGCTCGGAACAGACCGAGGAAAAACTGAATCATCGCTAACATAAGTGCACCGATTCCAGCGCTTGCCACAAAGATAATCAGAAAAACAAGAATGATACCAAAGCGCTCGATAGCTTCCATAATCCGACGGATAAATTCGGGGGCAAGCGCATATAAAACTCGTGAACCGTCTAGTGGTGGAATCGGCAAAATATTGAATACGAAGAAACCAAGGTTCACCAAGACAGCCACGTTAAGGATGAGGCCTGTTAAGTCCTGCGGCAGCGCGAACAGGTCGACTGGTTGCCCAAGAAGCACCGAAATGCCAAAAACAACAAACGCAATCAACAAGTTTGTTAGAGGCCCGGAAATCGCAACTAACGCCGCACCCCATTCGCCATACCGCACTCTATCAGGATTGAATGGTACTGGCTTGGCACCACCAAAGATTGGCGCTCCAATTATGGCTAATACGAGTGGCAATAAAAGCGTTAAAAATGGATCAATGTGTTTAATAGGATTTAGCGTAAGTCGCCCTTGCGCCTTGGCGGTGTCATCACCTAACCAATAGCCCATAAACGCATGCATCGCTTCGTGCAGCGTCATAGAAAACAAAATCACCACGATGACAATAACAATATATTCAATATTCATCTAGGCCTATTATACAGGAGGATAGGCCGCGTCGGCTACTCGTCGGCAAAGATTTTGGCGAATTGCCATTACATCGGGAAATTCTTCAGCATAAAGCCGGAGACGCTCATCTGCTGTCTGCGAATTTGCATCGTAGTCGGCTTCGTTAAAAATCCCCATGTCGCGTAGCGCCGCCCCGCGATTTTCACAATGCGTGAATGCCGGGTCGCATTTATCAAACAGTTTGACAAAACGTGCTTCAGCATCTTTAAGAAGTTCGTAATCATGCACCAGACCCATCAATGAGGGCCACGCCGGACCAAGCTCACGCTGCAATCGATCAAAAGCAATCTTTTCGGTCAGGCCCTTGGTGGCTAGCTGCTC
>DASSWW010000009.1:0-3144 GCA_035704495.1 Saccharimonadales bacterium (SeqCode) | reverse complement strand
CTTGAATCATTTGGTCAGGCGCACTCGCCCCCTGCACCTGCACCGATGCAACATCAATCTGCAAACCGCCCCATCGATCACCAATAATTTTAATGAAATCAGCATAGCCAGCCGCTTGCGCGCTGCTAATGACTGCGATGTGCTGCGGTAGGCCTGGCAACACGCGTTTACGCTCAGCGGCAAACAATCCTTCTTTATCTAATTTTGCCCGCAGCAGTTCGAAACTTTTCTTTAGGCTACCTTCACCGCTTGGCCGAATTGCTCGGACTGTGAGACTAAATTTTCCCCATTGGGTTAACTTTGGCGTGGCGGTAACAACCACTTTCATGCCATCTTCGATTGGCACGCGCAGCTGCCACACGGTCATAAAACAACCAACACTCCCCCCGGCATCTTTGATATCAAAAAAAACGTATTTTCCTTGGTTCACCTTAAAACTAGCGACCTCGCCCTCGACTTCAATACTCGGATACGCATATTCGAGGGTTTGGTTGGTTAGCGCAATAAAGTCGCTAACGCTTAATTGAGGGACGACGGCCTTTTCCATATTTCAAAATTGCATGTTGATAAAATAAATAACCTAATCCGATTGTGCCCAGTAACAAAATAACGCGCGTCAGCACAATACCAGCAATCGCTGTTCCTTGACTCAGGCCAGCAACCGCCAAAAAAGCAATCATGATTGCTTCGTAGGCGCCAGCGCCGCCAGGTGTAATCACAAAAAATCCTGCCATTGCAGCCACACCGTAGGCAATTAAAATAGGTGCCGGATTCACCACAATGCCCAGTGCCCAAAACGTAATCAAAAACAAACTGACATCAGCCGCCGTCATCAACAAACCCCATAAAAATGGCTTTAGCAGCACTTTTTTGTCACTGCGAAGCGCCAAATAATCTTTGTGCATTTCGTCAAAAAAATTGTTGACCTGTGCGTTATATAGCACGATTTTGCGGCGACCAAACGTTATTCTACGCACAAGTTTGTTGGTCGTTCGCACTGTCCAGCCTGCAAATTGCGTCATGCGTTTTGGGCTACTCATTAGATACGCAAAGCCCGCAATCGCAGCCATCATGACCGTCGCCAGCGCCGAACTAACCAAAATAATCCAGCGGTTAATGCTGCCGTCAATCGTGACAATCACAATTGCGACTGCCAATAACGCGGTAAACGCCACAAATCCCATTGCATAGCGTACCACCTGTGCCATGGTTGACTTACTAGGCGACACGCCGTATCCACCTAGTCGCCATCCCATGTACGATATACCGCTGACGCCGCCACTTGGCAATACGTGATTAACAAAATTCATTTCTAGCGACATGCGAGCCAGCGTCAACCGTTTAACATCATTGATTGCCTTTTTTTGGCGCAGATACGAAAATATCATTTCACCGCCCGCATAATACACCAGCAACTGAACCGGAATAAGTAGTAGTAAAATCCAGACGTTCACTTGTTCTAATAATTGCCAGGCATGGACTAATTCTTGGCGCGAAAAAAAGATAATAATTGTAATAAATACTAGTGTTGCCAGACTTAACCACGCTCGAAAAGACATATAACTAGTATATACTAATCATATGTATATTGCGATTTTGGGACGACAACCAGCACTCGGCATGGCCGAGCTAGAACATTTGTATGGAAGCAGCCAGACAGCTTGGTTTTCTGAACAGACAGCGACCATTAAAACTGACTCGTTTTCAATCGAGCGATTAGGCGGCACACAAAAAGCCGGCCAGGTTGTTATCGAACTACCGCGCAGCGATTGGCATCGTGTCAGCCAAAAAATAGTCCAGGCCTACACACACGCCTGGTCTGATTTTGATGGTAAAATCACCCTTGGTATCAGCGTCTACGGGTTTGATATCTCCCCACGCGAAGTCCAGAAAACCGGCATTATTTTAAAACAAAAACTAAAAAAAGCCGATGTCAGTTTGCGTTTGATTCCTAATACCGAAACGGTATTAAACACCGCCACGTCACACCATAATAAACTCGGCTTATCTAATAACAAAGTAGAATTAATCGTCGTGCGTTCACCAAACGGCCGCGTTATCGTCGCCGAAAGCACCGGTGCGCAAAACATCACCGCCCTAGCAAAACGCGATCAAGAACGCCCAAAGCGTGATGCGTTTGTTGGCATGCTACCGCCAAAACTGGCGCAGATGATGATTAACCTCGCGACGCCTGACACTGGGGACACTAGTCAAAAAGACGAACAAACCAGAATCCTCGATCCGTTCTGCGGCACCGGTGTCATCCTGCAAGAAGCCGCTCTAATGGGCCATGCCGTCTATGGCACCGACCTGGCGGATAAAATGGTTAAATATTCTCAGGCCAACCTGGAATGGCTAGCGACCACACATCACGTCACGATTGACGCCACCGTTCATGGCGGCGATGCCATGGACACAAAATGGCAGCCACCAATCAACGCCGTTGTCTGCGAAAGCTACCTAGGTCAACCATTCAGCGCTCCACCTTCCCCTGCAAAACTTACCGATGTGCGCAAAAATTGTAACTATATCATTAGCACGTTTTTAAAAAATATTAGTACGCAAATTGCACCCGGCACACCATTATGTATCGCTATCCCCGCCTGGCGCAGTACGAACAACGATTTTACCCATCTACCATTTGTTCAACAACTAGAATCGCTGGGTTATACACAATATGACTTCAAAAACGTATCACCAAACGAACTACTCTATCACCGCGAAGACCAAATCGTCGCCCGCGAATTACTCGTCCTGATTAAAACATAGGAAAGATCCCTCCTTCCCTTGACACAAGCACGTATTTTTCGTACAATTGAACAGATTGATTTTAGAAAAAAGATCACTTTGACAATTTCTTTTCAAAGCGAAACGCTATTATGCAGTGCGAGAAGCCTGAATCATGCGGAGAGGTAGTTATAACTACATCGACGAATGATGAAGGTTTCGTAGTCTGCATTATAGTGTTTATAGCTGAAAATGAAGTTGTTAAAGCGATCTGCAATAAGGAGTTACCTATATGTCACACGTTAAAGCAGGTGGTTCAAGCAAGAACATCCACAACAACGCCGGCCGACGCCTTGGCGTAAAACGCTTTGGTGGTCAGACTGTTCGTACTGGCGAAGTACTCGTCCGACAGACTGG
>DASSWW010000002.1:0-6778 GCA_035704495.1 Saccharimonadales bacterium (SeqCode) | reverse complement strand
GTCTGACGTATAAATAATATAAAAACAATACAAATTTATTGCAAAACGATAAATATGATGCTAAAATGAAGCCATCAATCAGCAAGAAAGGATTTTTCATGAAACGAGGCTCAACAATTTTCTTACGGGGAGTGGTGATTTTGATTGGTCTTTTCATCTTGGCGTTATGCGTGTTTGCGTTACCACTTGCGATTAATTCGGGGCAGACAGGGGATTATCGACCGATTTTATTTGGTCTGTACGTGCCAGCGATACCATTTTTCTTTGCGTTGTACCAAGCTCTGAAATTACTGAACTATATTGATCATAACCAAGCATTTTCGGTTGGTTCCGTTAGTGCATTCAAGTTCATCAAATATTCGGCACTGATTATCAGCGCGTTATTTATAGCAGGGTTGCCGTACATTGCCCAAGTAGCCCAAGCAGACGACGCACCAGGCGTGCTGGCGATTGGCCTAGTGATTGTGTTCGCGTCATTTGTGATTGCAACGTTTGCAGCGGTACTACAACGACTTGTACAAAATGCTGTCGATATTAAATCTGAAAACGATTTAACGGTATAGGGGCGCAATATGGCAATTATTATTAACATCGATGTCATGTTGGCCAGGCGTAAAATGAGCGTGACGGAACTAACCGAAAAGGTTGGTATTACGATGGCGAACCTGTCTATTTTGAAAAACGGTAAGGCAAAAGCAGTCCGATTATCGACGCTAGAGGCGATTTGCAAAGCGCTCGATTGTCAGCCGGGGGATATTTTAGAATACAAGCAAGAAGGAAGGAGATAACGTTATGGCAACGAAAGATACAAGCAAAGGTTTGGAAAGTAAAAATATCATTCGCGTCGTGGTCGGCACGCTACTGCTACTGTCGGTACCATTGATGGCGATGGTCTTTAATTGGCCGATGTATGATCCGGGCAACCCAGTGCCAGAACGACTGAATTGGAGTCCTTTCGATTTTATTGTCATGGGTATACTGCTACTGATAACTGGTTTTGCATTTGAGCTACTCGCTAAAAGGTTTCAAAATACCGCAGAGCGCATCATCGTCGCTGTCATAGTAGTAGGATTATTCTTCTTGATCTGGGCGGAACTTGCCGTTGGTATTTTTGGCACACCGCTCGCCGGCAGTTAATACGACACCACAAGAAGCGTTACGTAATGATAGCGTATAGATTTTGACCTGGGCTGACATGTTGCTTATGGTTGTCGTGTGGTATTATGCATTTATACAGTTATGAAAACAGCAAAAACAAAACCAAAACTCTACATTGCTTCGCAACTAACGCAAAAAACATTTATCTATTCGGCTCTCGTTGCCTTTTTAGTGCCCGTAATTGGGATTACACAAAGTATTATTAGTGTGCAGGCACTGAGTGTGCCGACACACATGTATGCCATCCATCTTGTATTAAGTATCGTTGTGTTACCACTGCTGGTATTTGCTACGGCGTACTGGTTGAATCGTGCGACTACAACAAAGGTGTCGCGAATTTTTACTGCGACACTTGTGGCATTCATGTTTTTGATGTTGCAAACAGTAATTGACGCGCTGTTTACAAAAGTCATATTCCGTCAGCAGCTAGGGTATGGTGATGTCGCGGCAGTGTGGAATGGGCAGTGGTTGCAGTTTGTTCCGTTAGCTATTGCACTAATAATCGCGTTACTTATCGTTGTTTATGTATTGAAAAAAGCAAAGGTAGATAAAAAGAAGCTGCCATCAAAAACAATGCAAACAACGTTTGTAGCAACCATAATTGGATCGTTTGTGATCAGCACAATAATTGAGGTATGGCATACGTTCGTTCAAAACAATGGTATGGATCCGAGTGACATAGGCACGATAGCGGCTGTTATGGCGCTGCCAATCCTTATCACCGCGTTACCATTTTGCATTATTTTATTGATGACAGAGCGGTCACTTCCGTTTATAACGCGTTCATTTATTGCGACAGTCTACATTGTCATTGGTGTATTTATTTTAGTGATTGGCGGATTTTTAATGAATATACTGTCGCCATACCGTGATTCATCCGTTGGTATATTAGGTGTGCTGCCAATGATATTCAGCTTCATACTGTATGCATCAATCGTCGTTATTCACAAGCGACGAAAAGCATTTTAGTTGAAATAACAAAGGAAATAACAAAGTCTGTACTGTATAAACATGCTACACTAAATTCATATGTCTACCACCGTTGCAATTCAGGGCGACAACGCCTCATTTCATGATATTGCCGCCGCAAAGTTTTTTGGTAAAGAAACCGAGCGAGTTTTTTGTGATACGTTTTCTGATACATTTTCTGCCCTAGCAACCGACAAAGCCGACGTTGCGTTATGCGCCATCGAAAACTCATTATATGGATCAATTAACGATGTTTATGACCTATTATTTACCTATAATTTTCAGATTGTCGGTGAAGTTTATCTGCGCATCGAGCAGTGTCTGGTCGGCATGCCTGGTACCAAACTCGATGCCATCGCCGAAGTTTACTCGCACCCAGTGGCGCTGGCGCAGTGTGAACGGTACTTGGACATGACGCTGCCTGGCGCCAAACGCATGGAACATCACGATACGGCAGCCAGTGTTCAGCTAATCAGTACACTAAAAAAACCATCAGTCGCCGCTATTGCTGGTCGGCAAGCGGCAGAGCTGTATGGTATGGAAATCCTGGCATCGTCTATCGAAACGGATAGCCAAAACTACACTCGATTTGTCGTACTGAGTAAACAGCCTACTGTTGATCAATCGTTGAACAAAACATCATTAGTCATCAGAACAAATCATACCCCCGGCGCGCTGTACGCAGCACTAGGTTGTTTTGCCAAGCGCGATATTAACTTGACAAAGTTACAATCACGGCCAGTGATGGGTAGCGCATGGAATTATATTTTTTATATCGATGTAGCGATCGGTAACGATGCACCCTTGTTTACGCAAGCGATCGATCAATTAAATGCACAGGGTTGTGATGTGACGGTTTTGGGCAGTTACATATCGGGGTAAGCAGAGATTTCGTCTGCAACATAAATCGAAAAAAGATGCAGCGATAAAACCTTTGCAGCTAACTGTGGTAAATATAACTTTGTTCCCTGTTGTAAATTACACCTGTTATTATTCCAACTTGTAGCAAACGATAGCAAGGTCATTTATAGGTGTTAGACAAATAATTTACAATATTTGTCGCAAAAATCATCCACCCCTATAACGCAAAAAAACAATACTTAAAAAAACATTGACATTTGAAAAATGGTGCTAAAATGTTTTAAACGGCTTAAGTAAGTTGGAAAAAGAGGGAGTGAAAATGGCAGGGGAACGACTTAGTAGTAGTAATGGATTCGGGGAAGACGAAAATTACGACAACGAACAAGCAATACTAAATCAGGAAATCGCACCTGAAGAAGCGCGCAAGAGTCACGCTTTTTTTGGAAAATTTGACAAGTACAAAGATGACCAAGAAAAGCTGAACGAGAAATGTAATTTTGAAGAATACTTCGAGAAAGCTATCGAAAACCCAGAGGTTACTCGAACAGCTTACCAAACGGTATACAGGGCAATCACATCGCGCGAAGACTTCTTTAAAACAGGCAAAAACGCCCTCTATGGAGCCGAAGAACCTACCGAGCGTTTTATCGAAATTATGCGAGCCGGAGCTAAGGGACTAGAAATTGGCAAGCGTATTATTTTGCTAGCGGGGCCTCCGGGAAGTGGTAAATCTACGTTGGTTAATGGTACCAAGCGCGCTATCGAAGAATATTCCAAAACGGACGAAGGTGCGATGTATGCAATCGCAGATTGCCCGATGCACGAAGAGCCACTGCACTTGATACCAAAAGAACTTCGCGAAGAGCTGAAAGAAGAGCATGGCATACAAGTTGACGGTGATCTTTGTCCGGCATGTGAAGAAAATTACGGGAAAGCGTTTAACAATCCAGAAGTGCTAAAAAAAGTACCAATTAAACGAATTGCTATTTCTGAAAAGAAGCGTGTCGGCATCGGTACATTTAAACCGTCTGATCCAAAATCTCAGGACATTACCGAATTAATCGGTGGCGTGGACTACTCTCAATTAGGCGATCACGGTTCTGCCTCTGACGCCAAAGCCTATAGGTTTGACGGTGAGCTGAACAAAGCCAACCGTGGCGCTATGGAATTTGTCGAAATGTTAAAATCTGATCCAAAATTCCTTTACACACTGCTTGACCTGACTCAGGATCGCGTTATTAAATCACCACGTTTTTCTAATATTCACGCTGACGAAGTCATTCTAGCTCACACCAATATGGCAGAATATTACGACTACAGGAAAAACCCAAAAAACGAAGCACTAAATGACCGTATGGTTGTTATCGAAGTTCCTTATACTCTGAAAGTTTCTGAAGAGAGTAAGATTCACGAAAAGCTAATCGGCCAAAGTGATATCGCTAAAGACAAGGTCCATATTAGTCCGAAAACCTACGAAATGGCTTCGACATTTGGCGTACTTAGTCGTCTAAAAGACGGTAACAAGTACAAAAAAATACAAAAACTAAAAATTTATGATGATCAAGAAACTCACGATCTGACCAGGCGAGATTTTGATGAGATCAAAGCAGAAGACAAAAAAGCAAAAGCAGGTATGCATGGCGTTTCACCTCGTTATATTATCGATTCGCTGTCGATGGCACTTTCTAAAAACGAAGGTAAAGAATGTCTCAATCCTATGGATGCAATCAAAGCATTAAAGCAAAACCTCGATTACCATTCGCACACCAGTGACCTAAGCGAGACAGACAAAGCGGCAATCCTAGAGGATATCAGCACGGTCTGGCGCGAGTTTAACAGACAAGCAGAGCATGATGTCAAGCGAGCCTTTGTCCATTCATTTGACGAGACGGCGCAGAACCTTTGTGACAACTACCTAAATCATGTCGAAGCATATCGCAACAAGACAACAATTATTGACCCAGCAACTGATCAAGAATACGAACCGGACGAAAGACTTATGCGAAGTATCGAAGAGCAAGCGCGTATTTCCGAGAGCGGCAAAGACGAATATCGCAAAGAGATTTTCATTAATATCGGCGCTAGCGCAAGGAAGGGTGAAAAATTTGACTACACCAAATACCCGCGGCTAAAAGAAGCGATTCAAAACAAGCTTTTTAATGATCTACAAGATGTGATTAGCCTGACGACTAGTGCTAGCGTACCAAACAAAGACCAAAAAGAACGTATTGAGGGTGTACAAAAGACGATGGTTGAAGAGCAAGGTTATTGTGAACATTGTGCTCACGCTATTATCAAGCACGTCGGCAACAATCTTAACAAGTCCAAATCCTAGCATACGAAACGTATAACAACATACTGCCATTAGGTAGTAAAAGGGTAAGGTAATTTTATGGAAAAGGGTAATCGGTATACAGGAGTTTCTCGCCAAGATTGGTCATTTGATCGCATGGGCGAAAAAGACGCCGCCAGGCATAACGATAAAGTCAAAGAGGCTATAAAGGGCAATCTGCAAGACGTGATTAGTGATGGTGACATCATTACGTCTGACCCTAAAAGCAAAAAAATCATCAAAATACCTATGAAATCACTGGAACTGCCGAAGTTTCGCTACGGCGAACCGAAGGATGGTTTGGGCACAGGTAATGGTGACGGACAACCAGGCGATCCAGCGGACCAAGGCCAAGGAAACGGCCCTGGGGCCGGTGATCAGCCGGGCCAGGAATATTACGAATCCGAATTAACCATGGAAGAAATTCAAGCCATGGTGTTTGAAGATCTTGCCTTGCCAAATATCAAACCCAAAGCAGCAGGCGAAATTGAATCAGAAGAAGTCAATTTCAACGATGTTCGCAAAAAGCGTACAACCAACAACCTAGACATGGGGCGAACCGTTCTGCAAAATATGATGCGCAACGCTCAGACTGGTAAGGCTCGTCTGGCCAACATATCACCAGACGATTACCGAGTTCGTGTGTGGGAAGAAGAAATGAAACCAGAGAACAGCGCCGTCGTCATTGCAATGGCGGATATTTCTGGATCGATGGGTGATAACGAAAAATACTTAACACGCGCTTTTTGCTGGTGGACAGTTAACTTTTTGCGTACCAAATATCCAAAAGTTGAAATGGTATTTTTGACTCATGATACCGACGCCAAAGAAGCCACCGAAGAAGAATTCTTTAGTCGCTCGTCTTATGGCGGAGGCACTAAATGTTCGTCGGTCAATAAAATGGCTCTCGACATTATGCAAGAACGTTACCCTAGCGACCGATACAATGTCTATCCGCTTCATTTTTCTGATGGCGATAATTATGGTAACGACAATGCCGAGTGTGTGCGACTGGTCAACGAACTGCTAGAAAAAGACGTTAACCAATATGCATATGTTCAAGTTGGCCGCAGCGCCCGCAGTAATTTATTCAATAAATACGAAAGTGATATCCACGACGATCGGTTTAAAGCATTAATGGTTGACGGTAAACAAGCGGTGTTGCCTGCCCTGAAAAAGGTATTTAATCCAGAGGAAAGCGTGGCCAAGTAAGTATGAGTGGAGAATTTGACAAATTTTATAAAAAGATAGAGCCGGAAATAGCCGAAACTGAAAAACCAGCTGCTGGTCACGAACACGAAGCAGAAGACCAAGAGCTAGAGGAGGCACTCGGCAATATTTGGGATATTGCCGAAGAGAATCACCTCGATCCTTTTGCGACCAAGTTTGAAGTTGTGCCATCGCACATCATCTATCAAATGGGCGCATATGGTATTCCCGGCAGGTATTCACATTGGA
>DASSWW010000059.1:0-5023 GCA_035704495.1 Saccharimonadales bacterium (SeqCode) | reverse complement strand
AAATTTGCGGAAATGAATGCGGATTTCGGTTGTTTTTTCGTGGAGTGCCTTACCCGTAATCAAGCTGATTGGTACACCTTCCCACTGCGGAGCAGTCGAAGTAAGTTGTAGTGATACAAACGTCTCGGTCAAACTACCTGGATTGTCTACCTCTGTCTGATAACCGTCGTACTGCGCCCGCACGGCATCAGCTGGGTCGGCAGGCTGCAATTGCTGCAACGCGGCAGTCCGCTGCTGAGGCAGCATGCTCCAGTCAAACTCGGCGGGAACATCCATCAACGTCAGCGCTAGCAGCTGCATCAGATGCCCCTGAACAATATCGCGCAGCGCACCAGTTTGTTCGTAAAAGTGGACTCGGCCTTCGATACCAATTTTTTCTAGTGCCATCACCTCAATTTTTTCGATGGCACTATTGTGCCAAACATGCCCGAATAATGCGTTGCCGCCACGAAAAGCCACGATATTTTGGGCCATTTCTTTTGCTAAAAAATGATCGATACGATAGATTTGGGCTTCGTCATAATAACGTGCTGTCCGAGCAATCACTTCTGTGGCTGACTGCAAATCAACACCAAATGGTTTTTCAAACAGCAACTTGACGTTCGGTGTGTTCATCCCTGCCTCGCCCAAGAAATCGACAATTTGCGTAGCTGCCGCAGGTGGTACCGACAGATACACCAGCAGCTGTTCGTCGTCACCTAACGCAACAAAATCTTTCAGCTTATTGTAGTCAGTTGGCTGTGCCAAATCCATGGAAAAAACAGTGATTTTATCCTGTAAATCGTCATTACCCAGCGCTTGCTGCAACAGTTCACTGACGTTCACCTGACGACGCGACACGCCAATAATCGACAAATCATCAAAATCGCCTGTCCCAATAATTTTTTTCAACGCTGGCAGCAATTTACGCGTCGATAGATCGCCGGTAATGCCAAAGATAAGTAATTTCGTTTTCATCGTGTGTCCTATTATACGCTATTTAATCCGTGAAACCGGACGCCATTATCCGTGGCGTCCGGCACATCACTAACGCGTGCGTTATTGCTTCAAAATACTTTCGTCTGGGTCGTTTTCGTCGCGGTCGGCGCTAGGGCTTTGGCCGCTGCTTTTTGAATTACCAGCGTTGACTTCGTAGCTGGTGTTGGTGCTTTCGAAAAAGTTCACCAGTTCCAGTGTATCGTTGGCAGCCGCCATCCATTTAGCAGGATTTGATACCTTGTAGTGAGGTTCGAAACCAAGCTCTTCTAGGCGTCGGTCGGCCAAATATTTAACGTACTGGTTGATGTAATCGGCGTTCAGGCCAAGGATACCGTGTGGCAACAGATCCTTGTTGTAATCCTCTTCCATCTCGACCCCGTCCAAAATCATTTGTTTGATTTCGGCAGCAAATTCTTCGGTCTGCAAATCTTCGTTTTCTTCGAGTACGGTCAAAATCAGGTTAATGCCGAATTTTAGGTGCAGGCTTTCATCGCGCACAATCCAGTCCATCAAACTGCCAAAATTACGCAGCAAATTACGCTGACGGAACGAAAGTGCCACCATAAAGCCGCTATAAAACCAGATACCCTCGAGGATAATATTATAGGCTACCAAGTTGCGGACAAAATCTTTTTTGCCTTCGGTCGTTGTGATATCAAGCGTCTGTTCGGTCATGCGTTTGATATATTTGGTCTCGAAATCTTCTTTGCGCGCCATGCTAGGGGTATCGACGTGGGCCGCATAGGCTTGCTCGCGGTCAATCGGAAAAGTTTCTAGCACATACTCAAAACTCATACAGTGGTTGGCTTCTTCCCACATTTGTTTTGCCAAATATAGGTGGCACTCGGCTGCGTTAACATACGGATAAACACCAAACGCCAGGGCTTTGTTAACAAGCAATTCGTTCGGATTAAAATAACTCATCAAAAACGTCATCGCGTGACGCTCTTCATCACTCATTTTTTTCCAGTCGGTTAAATCTTGCCCTAACTGGATTTCGTTTGGAAACCAAGTGTTCGATACGGCCTGGTCATACAAATCCATCGCCCACTGGTAATTGACTGGTTTTAATAGCAACCCGTCCTGGATGCCTGTGCCTAAAATTCCTGCCATGATGTCCTTCTCCTTTCAAGATCGGGGGTTATTAATTCTCTGCCAGCACTTTGATCGGCGAGTACTGATATTATTCCTTTGACGCCATTTTTTTGTGCGGTTAATTCGCTGTTTCTTTTGCGGTTATGTAGGTGGACTAATCGTAATTCGGCATGGAGTGCATCGAATGTCCAACAGGCGAGCTCACGCTGTGTATTGTATTCTTCGGGTGATGCATCCCGCTCGACAGTACGCGGAAACAGCGCTTCGTCCATTTATTGGCAACTGTCGCACATTAACAAGTCTTGCGGATCAACTGGTGCAGCAGCTGTACCTTTACTGGCTGCTTCTTCGTTTGCCATATCTTGGGCGTTTTGCATTGCTTTGTCGATAGCGGCCAGTTTTTCTTCAAGTGTCATGTTGTCGTTGATGATTTGTGATGCGTTTGCCATTGTATTTTCCCCTATTTACTATTATATACGGTTTTTTTATTTATTATTTGCTGTGACTATTCATCGGCTACCCTTTTGCCTTGGCAAATCCAAAGCCTGTTTTGCGTGGTCCAGTGCCCGTTTCGGCTTTGTTTACTTTGACAGTACTTTGTTCGGCTTGGTGACGCGGTTTGACGTGCAGGTAATAGGTAGTCTTTAGGCCTTTTTTCCAGGCCGTGCTGTACACTTTTACCATGTCGTCAATGTTGCGAGTTTCCAGATACATATTGCGCGAAATAGCTTGGTCAACCCATTTTTGTGCTCGGGCCGCTACTTCGATAAAGGCGTACGGTGACAGTTGGAAACTGGTTTTGTAGACATCCTTGATAGCCTGTGGAATCGCGTCGATGGTCGTTAAATCACCTTGCGTTCGCAGGACGTCGTCTTTGACATCATCCCAAATCCCCAAAGCTTTTAGGTCGTTCACCAGGTTAACGTTTATTTCCAAAAACTTGCCGTTCAACGTTGAGCGACTAAAAATTTGCGCAAACTGTGGATCAATCCCTGGGGTTGTACCCGCAATATGAGCAATATTAGCAGTCGGCGCGATTGCCATTAGTGTAGCGTTACGCATACCTTTTTTGACTTTGGCGCGCAATTTTTCCCAGTCGAGTCGTGCTTTACGGGTTACATCAACTTTCACCTTGCGGTCTGTAGCTAACTCGTCGACCGTGTCGATTGGCAATATACCTTTGCTCCAGCCACTGCCCTTAAAGGTTGGGTAGCTACCGAGAGTTTTTGCCAAATCGGCACTTTCATCGATTGCTTGGTAGCTGATAAATTCAGTTAGCTGATCCATCAAATCGTAAGCCTCTTCGGACTCGTAACTATACCCTAGTTTTTCGGTCACATCAGTAAAGCCCATCATCCCCAGGCCGAGTGCTCGGTTTTGTTGGTTAGAATGCATTGCTTCGGGGATTGGCGTATTGGTAATATCACACAGATTATCTAGCTGTCGGATGGCACTACGGGTACTGGCCGCCAAACGATCCCAGTCCCAAGTCTTGTCCTCGCGCAGATGCGCTGCCAGGTTAATACTGACCAAGTTACAGACAGCCGTGTTGTCTTTGTCTTGTGGCAAAGTAATTTCAGTACACAAGTTCGACAAGTGAATAGTGCTGGTGTTGTTGTTAAGTGCCCGAACATTGATAGTGTCTTTCCATGTAATCCACGGATGCGACGTTGCCTGTAGGACGGTCAAAATCTGACGGAACTGTTCGCGGGCGCTGGTTTTTGTAAAGTCGCGCATCTCGCCTTTTTCAGCTTTTTTAATGTAGCCAGCGTATGCAGCGCTAAATTCAGCACCATATAGTTCTGGCAAATCAGCGACTTCGGCTGGGTCAAACAAGTACCAGTCAAGATCTTTTTCGACGCGTTTCATAAATTCGTCACTAATAAAGA
This sequence comes from Saccharimonadales bacterium (SeqCode), assembly GCA_035704495.1. Classification (GTDB taxonomy): domain Bacteria; phylum Patescibacteriota; class Saccharimonadia; order Saccharimonadales; family Saccharimonadaceae; genus UBA6022. The sequence goes on along the minus strand of DASSWW010000059.1, from coordinate 1,061 downwards.
CAGCGGTGTTAGCCAGGCGTGTACGCAGGTACGGATCGCCAGAGTTTTGTTTCAAATCGAGGAACTGCGGAAAGTTCAGGTGCCAGTTTTCCATATACAGTGCCGCGGCACCAGCTTTTTTACCCTTGCGACTGACGGCAAACAACGCAGTGTCAATCATCTTCATAAATGGAATCGGACCAGTTGATGCCGTGTTGGTCGTTTTGACTGGCGATCCAGCGGCACGCAGCTTGTTTAGGCTGATACCAATCCCGCCAGTACCTTTGGCAATCCACATAACATCGCGGACACCTTTGGCAATTGATTCCATGTCGTCTTGAACTTCCAGTAGAAAACAGTTCGATAGTTGTGGAAATGAGCCACCAGCATTAACCCGGGTACTTCCACCAGGTACGTAGTCTAGGTTACTCATATGGCGGTAAAAATCGAGGGCACATTCGGTCGGATTTTTCGCATTAAAACTCAGTCCCATAGCAATACGCATATGTGTGTACTGCGGCACCTCGAGCGCATCACCACTTTGCATGCGCAGAGCGTAACGATTTTTGTTTGTAATCACGCCCAAATATTTCGACAAGTTATCGCGGCTTGGATCAAGTGCCTTTGCTAGTTGTTTAATATCAAACACTTGGCTGCTCATTCGGGTATCAAGTAGTCCGTCGGCAATACCATGTTTCAAATAATCGGGGAATTTTTTTTCGTGCAACTTTTTTAGCTCGTCGTCGTTTTCGTAATCACCTAAAATATTTTTATATAGGTTCTTCAGTAATAGACGCGCAGCTATCGTGTCAAAATCAGGATCGTCTTTGACGTTCTGTAATGCGGTATGAATCACCGCTTCGTCTAATTGTTCGCTGGTAATGCCATCAAATAATGTCAATTGTAGTTCGGTAGCTACCTGTACTACTTTACTAATTTGATCTGGTAGGCCTTCACTGGCTTTTACAAGTGCCAGATTGATTTTGTTGGCGTCAAACTGTTCCCGGGTGCCGTCGCGTTTGACTACATGGATTGTACTCATGATCCTGTTCCCCTGTTCTTACGTTTTGTGACATATCCAC
>DASSWW010000048.1:0-2280 GCA_035704495.1 Saccharimonadales bacterium (SeqCode) | reverse complement strand
AAATCACCACTCCCCGTAAGAAAATTGTTGAGCCTCGTTTCATGAAAAATCCTTTCTTGCTGATTGATGGCTTCATTTTAGCATCATATTTATCGTTTTGCAATAAATTTGTATTGTTTTTATATTATTTATACGTCAGACGACGAACGCACTCTAGTACTAGATGAACTTTATATCGAGACTTCAGACTAAAAAATGAGTCGTTACCCCTTTGGACCAACCGATTCGATTGCGTCTAGTACTTCGTCTTTGTCAACGAGTGATTTATTCAGGCCATCGCCTGCATAGTAACTTTCATTTGGATTTTCGCCGACGACTTTTGGTAGCGACGCCCATTCTTTGGCAAGGTTAGCGGCAAATTCATGTTGGGTCATTTCATTGTTGACATAGGCTTCACTGCCACGCCGTTCCAGTAATTCTATTGCCATTTTGTCTTGCATGGTTTTGTCAAACTGTTCGCTGGTATCGACTTTTAATTCTTTCACCAACCCCGAAAGAGTCGAATCGATTATTTGATATCGCCCAACCGCACTACTGGGGCTGCCTTGCTTGACGTAACTTTCTTGCCATTCCATCACCTGGGCAATCGACATTTCCGTAAAATCAATCGATGAATTATGCGCATTACCAAAATAGGCATTGTAATTGCCGTGACTTTCCGCATCAGCAATCACACTCAAAAGAGGTTGGTATGTCGTCGGATCAACACTGTAGCGTTTATTTTGAATATTCATAATGACATATATAATTAAAAATATAGCGAGCACCATCAGGATGCTATTTTCCATCCGTGCACTGTTACGCCGCCGATATTTATTCATAAATCTTGTTCTCACAACTATCTATTATACTAAAATTACACAACGATGACACGGTTAAAATCTAGTACGTGGCTATTTGACATTTAGCTTAAATATACGTATAATAACATAAAAGTTTGTGTATGTATCAAGACTTGTTCCTTCCATCGTCGCGCCGGGCAACTGCTCCGCGACACCGAGACAGAAAGTATGTGAAACACTATGGTTATTTTGAACGCACTTGAGGTAACTGCGCTGATTATCATGATCAGCACGGTGCCAGCTATGGTCATCGTAGGTTCTTCGGTGAAAACAATCCGTGCTATGGCACTATCGCTTGGCATCGTGGTCGTTCTTGCCTTTGGTTCGTTGGAGTTTGTTGAAGGCAGCGGCCTCTTACACAGCTTCATGACCGGCCTGATAGGCGGTGGATTCTTCCTTGTGATAGCCGTTTGCGGGTCGCTGAACGCCTTTAGCAACGTTGCAGCTGCACCAATACTTATGGGCCTATTCTTGATTATGTATCCCATGGCTGTATCGTCACCCAACGTCCTGGTCTACACGGCTGGTGGCATTTCTTTGGTGGCGCTACTTGCTCCCTTGGTATGCACAGCCATCCGTAAGTCGTCACAGCAGTCACGTTCTACCCAGTCCATCTAGGCGCTTCATCGCCCTCAACACCGAACAGGTTGCGAAGATGGAATACTTTCTGTCTCTCGCAATTAGAGATTTTAACTTACCTAGTTGAAGTTTGTAATTGCGATTATGAACTAAATCTACCCGCCGCTATAGAGCGCGATCAAACCACACGCAGCAGTCGACCAACCCTTGTGGCGGCGTAACCCATGTGGCGGACGGCATTGATCTGTCGCGAGGCGCGACTTTCCAGTTGGTTAATAACAGTAAACTCCTTGTCCAGATCACCCACTTTCCTCGCTGCCGTAATTTCGATAGAACCATCCCAGGACGCCTGACGCTCGTTTGCAATGCTGGCGTTTACCAGTGGCAACACAAGTTTGCTGAGAGCGTGCGATCCAGCAGGTAGCAACGCAGGCGCAAGCTCTTCACTGGTTTGTCGAATCTCCTCACCCACTTTGTGCGTATAGTCGTGATAATACTCCTCGTCTACGCCAGAATCCGCCAGCACCTGCGCCAAGTCGCCCTCAATATGCGCTGTCATTCCCATATAAAATTGCGCGACTGGCAGCGTCTCGCGTACTTTCGGCGCAAAAAACGCCAGACGCCAATGCTCTGGCACACGCTGTAATTTTTCGACGTCTTGTTCCAACACGCCCTCGGCATAAAACCGCAATGGATCGAGAAAAGCATCGAGGAAGATTCCTGATGTTTTATTGAGGTGATCCGGTTTGTCATAATTATCAATATTTTGATAGATACGCTCTGACAAACGCGCATACACATCGGCGAAACTCACGTTGGGAAGTTTTGCGTCGCGAGCACCCTCGGCTACGTCGTACAG
>DASSWW010000014.1:0-38203 GCA_035704495.1 Saccharimonadales bacterium (SeqCode) | reverse complement strand
AGCTAATCGGTAGGGCATAACTGTCAAACGGATTGTGACCCAGGCCCATGTTCTTTTGGGAAACGTACTTTTTCTCTCCTGGCGAACGAGGAGTGATTTTTGGCGTATTACCCTTTAAATTATTGATAGCTTTTGTAAAACCGTGGCTTTCGCTATGCGGGTGTAAATCCGGCGCAAAATTAACTAATTTGCTGCTTGCCTGGTAACTGGCGATAACCGATGGCACTGCTAGCGCTGTCAGTGTCGCCCGGTCAATCCGGGTGTCATGAACAAAAACGCCAGTGGCCGTACTTAGGCTTAAAAATACAGTAAAAGGTGCGATAAGTAATGGTAGTGGAAACATATTTTTTCTTTTTGTTTGTTTTTAATTGATGTAACACTATCAAATATAGCATAAGCTTTGTTTTTTGTCAACTGTATGTTTATCATGTATTAATTGTGGTGATACGGCCGGTTGCCGATAATCTCTTGCGCCCGGTACAATTGCTCTACCAGTAATAGCCGCACGAGCTGATGCGGAAAAACCAGGGGCGATAGTGACCACACCATATCCGCCCGGCGGTGAACCGAATCGTCGACGCCGTAGGCACCACCGATAATGATGGTGACATTTTTTGCGGCTTCGAGCGGTGTCAATATGATATTCGACAAAGCGGGGGAGTCAATCATCGTCCCCCGTTCGTCGAGCAAAATCACAAACTCGTCATGCAGTCGCAAAAGAATCCGCTCAGACTCGTCCTGGCGCGCTATAGTCCCTTCGCGGGCCGAATGCGGTAAATAGACCCATTCAATAGCAAAGGGCTTCTTTAAACGCTTTTCATAGCGTTCGATTCCTTCGGCGACCCACGATTCGTGTTTTTTGCCGACGGCGACAATGCGAATTGCCATTACAGCTGTAATTTCTTGGCGATAGCGGCCAGCGCTCCGTGGTTCGGCTCGGCCGTACTGTCGGGGACATTGTGATATTCGCTGACGTCGTTAAATGGAATCAGATGCACGTGAGTATGTGGCACATCGACGCCGACCACTTGAACGCCAACGTACGATACATTGAGAGTTGCGCGCATATGCAAAGCCAGTTTTTTCGCCACTGCCATAACGTGCTGATAGGTTGCGTCGTCCAAGTCCCACAAAAACTCCACCTGTTGTTTCGGAATAACTAGGGTATGGCCTGAGTTAATTGGATGAATATCCAAAAAGGCAAAGACGGTGTCATCTTCGTAAATCTTGTGACACGGAATCTCGCCGTTAATAATTTTTGTAAAAATCGAATCTTCCATATTTTTATTTTACCACCTTTACTTTAGCGCCGTGTCGCCAGCAAAATGCAGCTTAATTTGCTACACTTACACTATGAAAACCCATATCTCTGCCCTGCGCGCCGTTACCGCTATGTACGTTCACACGCTGTTGTCTCCGATAATAAAATGGGGGAGCGGCATCGCGGCTGGTTTGTTAATAGGCATTGGGTTGCTAATGTACTTTTTTAGCCCATGGTGGGGGCTGCTGGCCGTACCTGTTTTGACCATCGCCACGATTGGACTTGTGGTGTGGCTGCTTGTACGTGCCGCCTTAAAGCACGTTTCACCACAGTTAAATAAACCGCAGACTGATGCCACCAAGCAGTTTGTTGCCAAAACTCAGCGCGTTGCCGAAACAGTCCAAACGCCCTATTTTGTGATTTTATTTTATATCGTCAAAGATTTGGTGACCGGGCGTAGCAAAGGTTATATTTATGAAGTTGTGCAAGATTCAAAGACGCTGCGAGGGGATTTTGAGGAGTTACGGAAGCTGTTTTAGGGGAGTTTACATGAGAGGAGGAAGGGATATCGCTTCGTTTCACTTCGCTCCTCCGCTCATTCGCGAAAAAATGTAAACACTTTTTCGCTTCAATCGCTACACCGAACACCCGGTCACGCCAGCTAAAGCTGGCGTCCGGGGGTTCGAGTCACTTGCTATCTGGCAAATAAAATACAGTCCAAACGGACTGTATTTTATTTGGCGGAGAGGAAGGGATTCGAACCCCCGGTAGGTTTTACCCCACACCGCTTTTCGAGAGCGGCACCTTCAACCACTCGGACACCTCTCCATCCTACTAGAATATTGTAACAGATAGAAAATTTGTTTATCTGTCGATATGCGAACTATTTAGTTAATCGCTTGATCGCTGCTCAGACTATAGCGTAAGTTATTGTTGTTATACGTCACCACACCACAGGAAAGATTGCCGTCATCAATTGTATTATCCACCGATTGAGTAAGTTCTTGACTAATAGTATAGATATAAATGTTTGCTCCGCCAGAACCAATACTACAACCGTCATAAATATCTCCGTCATTATCATACGCCCACCTGTCACCAGTACCAGATACTTCAGAAAGACCTTGAAGATAATTCTTAAGATTAGTACTGGTAATAAGCGCAGAAATGTCTGGATTAGGCGCCCCTGTCAAATCGGTATCTAACCACCATGTTGAGCGACCTTGTTCTACCGCAAGCAGATGAAATGCCTTGTCGACATTCTGTAAATCACTGACAATTGCCGAAGCTCTCGCTCTGGCCTGTACGCCGTTATAGGCAACTATCGTAATAGCAGCTAAAATGCTAATAACGACAATGACGATCAATAATTCAACGATCGTAAAACCTTTTTGTTGTTTTTGTTTTGCCCACATGAATTAGTTAAAGTATAAATGATGGGGCGGATCGCGTCAATCAGCGGCACGTCAGGCTATCTATCGACAAAAGCATCACTTGGACACGTTTAGGCTTTTCAGCACAAAAATAAAGCCGATTTGCTGATTTGTTAACTATATTACAGATAGCAAACTAACATCGCGTTACTATAATATATGCAAACTTAATAGATAGGAGGTCATTATGACTGCATCAAATCGAGGTTTAGCATCAGCAGACGATAGCACAAAGAAACGCGTTGCCAGCGAAGGTGGTAAAGCCAGCGGCGGTAACTTTAAAAATGACCCAGCACGCGCCAGTGAAGCAGGGGCAAAAGGCGCAGCAGCCCAGCCAATTGAAGCAAAAGCAAAGGGTGGACACAATAGCCACTAGCAGCAATTAGGCCTTTCACTCTTTAAATAAAATAGGCTGCACCTCGCAGCCTATTTTAACAAGTAAAAAATGATAAGATAGAAGTAATGACTAATAAATCCACGACACGAACAACATCCAAACAATCCACAGCGCCAGTTTCTAGCGGACTAGCGGTTACTTCGCTTGTATTAGGGGTGGTTTCTTTTACAGGTTTCGGACTTATTACCGGTATTCCAGCTATCATCCTGGGGATTATTGCGCTAAATAAAAAACAAGGCGAACGCAGTATGAGTATTGCAGGCATTGTCATGGGGGCAATTAGCACATTTTTCTCACTGTTGTTTATCCTATTTGTAATAATCATGTTTATTATAGCCGTCCCGCACGAATCGGCGCCATACGAGGATAGCCCTGGTATTAATGAAGATTGGTTTAAGAGTTCAGAGGTTTAGAGAGGAACCCGGCAAGATGGCGGTCGCTACCGCTCCCTATTTCTGCTGGTTCACAAAATAAGAAAGCTGATTTTGTTTCACGGCGCTACACGAACTGGCGACTGTCATCAGCTGAAGCTGCCGAGTCGCAAGTTCAAATCTTGCGCGGCGTGTGCTATAGAAAAAAGACGAGTAAAAACTCGTCTTTTTTCTATGGTGAACCCGGCAAGATTCGAACTTGCGACCTTTGGCTCCGCAAGCCAACGCTCTATCCAGCTGAGCTACGGGTCCATGTTGCACCCGTCGTATCTGATAGCTGACGAGCGAACGCTGATTATTATCAAACGGCTTCGCCCCAGGCAGCTGAGACTACGGGTCCAAAATTGCGGCGTCACACATCAACAGATGTATAACTCCGCTTTTTGTGTAACTAGAAGGTGCCTTCGCGTACCACAAAAAGCAGCGAACATCGGTTATTGTATCACGTAACAGATGACCGTCGCAAGGCTAGAAAAACGCTAAATACGAAGTTTGCGTATAATTCGATCAACAATATCTAAATGCAGTTCTTGCATTGGCAGCCGCGCACCTAACATATCTACAATAGCTTCACCCGAAGCTTCTGGGAAGTACACCGATACACCTGGTTTGAACCGTTTAACAGGTAATAATAAAACAGAGTATTCTTTGCCGTCATGAATAACGCCAAAGCCTTTAAATTCTGAAAAAGCGTACAAATGGTCATTGACGTGTAGGCCCTTGCGGCTGAGTGTATAATCCAGCACCCTAGGAGGTCGATTGACGTATACCCACAGCGCAATCGCCATAACCGGGACTAAAATATTAAAGGTAATCGACCGAATAAAGAATATCGCGACCGCCATCAATCCAAGCACAACGAGCGCAAAGGCTATGTACCATACCGGGCTTTTGTCGTGTTGGATGTATTCCTGAGCTTGCCAACGGATAGGGGTGATGTCGGGCCGATCAGCCTGCGAGTCGGCTGTCGATGTTTGTGACTGAGCCATTGACTGCAAAGGAACAGCATCGACCGGTGCGTCTGGCGTCAGCGTCACGACCGCCGCTTCGCGGGGCGTGTCATCAGGTACAGCCACATAAGGCGTCTGGGCAGGCTGCTCGGTCGGCTGTTTCCACTCGGTCGGATCGTGTTTTGGTTGCATATAAATTTAGTATAACATGAGCTTTAACGAACAGCCGCTAAAGGGCCGCGTAACATGTTGTTCTGTCGCCGCTTGTGGATGTATAACCAGTTGTAGAAGGAGCCCACGGGTCCGGATTATCTGCGTATGCGGGAACTTGAACGACGATATTCTGCGCATTACAATCTTGAGCGCCTCCCTCAAGCCAATACATCAGTAAAACATGTCGTTCGTTACCGTTATATGTCATATTTGACCGGTAATTATACATGAGTCCATACAAACTCCCTGATTGACGCGGCACATCGTCAGGCAAGCGCCCTACCGCACCTAGCGCATTGACGAGAGCAGTGTTGTCTGTTGTACTAACGGTACCATTCCAGGAAGTACAAATATTATCCACGGTCAGACAAGCACTAATCGTCGCGGGGTAAGCATTGTTCACCACTTTATAGCTTTCGATGAGTTTTATCACCTGGCTCGCTGCACTTATTCGTGCGGTATTATTCGCTCTTTGCTGAACACCGTTATACGCCACGATAGTAATCGCCGCTAAAATACCAATTACTACAATCACGATAAGCAGTTCGACAATCGTAAATCCTGTTTGTTTTTTAATTCTCATTCTGCTTATAGTTATAACAAATATAGAGGGGGTGGACAATGGAGATGAACCGGTGATGGAGGGGAAATATCGCTTCACATTGTTCCGCTCACGTAGCGAAGCGGGGAGATTCGGCGAAGCACCGCACAGCAAAAGAAAATAGTTTTAGTTATTTTTTATATTAGGGAGGGGAGATATCGCCAGCAAGCTGGCTCCTCCATTCGTTCGCGAAAAAATGTAAACACTTTTTCGCTTCACTCACTTCGCCGAACTCCGCGCTGGTTTTGTCTTTCAGACAAAACGCGGGAGTTCGGATCTCGCGTCCTCGTTAAATTAAAATGACGACCATTAAGGTCGTCATTTTAATTTGGCGGAGGAGGGGAGATTCGAACTCCCGCTCCAGATCTCTCCGGACTAACGATTTAGCAAACCGTCCCCTTAAGCCACTTGGGTACCCCTCCGTATTGGGTGTTTCGTACAGTGAAGTACTTCTATTTTTCCTGCTAGCAAACCATCGATTGATTTGCGTTCGCGCGTTGAAGCCACTTGGGTACCGCCTCGATGTGAGTATATTGTACAACGAAGTACTCTGTTATTGTTTCTCTGTACCTGGATAATTGTATCATACCACAGAGGCGGGGAGTAGACTTTTTACCGATTTTTTGCTATAATGTTACTAATATGATGTAAAAGAGACAAAGGAACCGACTTTGCAACTAAAAAAACTAGGCGTTACTTTTATCTCTTTCGCAGCTATCTCGCTTATTCTTGCAGGTATTATTTCATCCCCAAGCTATGCATTTAATCGCGGCATCCAAGACGGTGTCGAAGCAGCGCGAGGGGTTGATCAGCCCGGCAGTCTATTCGGCGCCACTGGGGTGTTTACCACAATAACCAACGTTCTGTTATTCATCATCGGGGCAATCAGCGTCATTATGATTATTATCGGCGGGCTACGCTACGTTATTTCGGGGGGCGATTCTAGCAACGTCACGGCGGCAAAAAATACCATTCTGTACGCCATCGTCGGTGTTGTCGTCGCGTTATTAGCCTACGCTATTGTTAACTTTGTAATCGGTGGTTTTACGCCAGGGGGCGGCTTTGGTAGTGAAGGGACAGACGTCTAAGGCGACCGTGTGGCGCAGGACCAGTTTTATAAGCCTTCTTTATGAGGGTTTGTGAGCACGAGCGAAGCCAAACGCCACAGGCTGACCACAGGTCACCTGTAGAGTGACCCGAAAAAAGAATGGGTGATAAAACTGGTTTCTCATAAAAAATAGATAAAAAAAGGGGGGAGATATCGGCCTAAAAGCCTCCTCCGCTCATTCGCGAAAAAATGTAAACACTTTTTCGCTTCAATCGCTACGCCGAACTCTCGGTTGTTTTAGCTAAAGCTAAAAGCCGCGAGTTCGAATCGCTCTCTGTGTTAAATAAAAAAGACGACCAGGTGGTCATCTTTTTTATTTGGCGGAGAGGGCGAGATTCGAACTCGCGGTACCATTGCTGACACGACAGTTTTCAAGACTGTTCCCTTAAACCACTCGGGCACCTCTCCTAATACCGACTATAATAACAGATACAGCACTGCTAGTCGAGAGGTTGACGAGCAATGACCGCCACCCATACCTGACTTGCGCCAGCCTGTCGCAGCGCTTTAGCGGCATACTTAATCGTTGCCCCAGTCGTCACCACATCGTCAATCAATAAATAGGACGCTGCTGGATCTATTTTACTCGTTACCTTAAATGCAACCTTAGCCTGAGCAATGCGTCGCCGGCGACTAGCATCGCGCTGCTTTGCCGATGTCACCCTAGTCACAACTTGTTGAAGCGACAGATGGCGCTGCGCAGCAACCTGTTTTGCCAGTAGTAGCGTATGATCATAGCCCCGTTCACGAATATGGCTTGCTACCGTGGGCACTGGCACAACAATAGTAGTCGCTGGCAACTGATCTAAGCGGTCCAGTAGTAGCGCACTAAGGGGTTGGTAGGCATTATACATATTTTTAAACTTATAGCCGCCGATCAGCCGTTGCAATACGCCCGAGCGTTCACCCACGCACCATGCCTTGCAATATGGCACATTACACTGTCTGCATATACCGCTTACGCTAGTCAGTCTACCGCAGGCAATACACTGTGTATACGCTTCATTATTGATGTTATATTTACAATTATCACATAACAACGTGCCGATTTTTCCACATCCACAACAGAGGTGTGGGGCTATAAAAGAGAGTAATTTATTAATCATTGTGGTTTTTACGTTTTTCCTGCTTGTTTTATTGATTATACCGCAAATGGTTGTTATAATGTGAGAGACGATTTGTCAAATGAGCCTAGAGAAAGTGGAGGATATCATGGCCCGGAAACAAAATGATGATCTATTGATCGAAGATGAACTGGCAGCCGCGTTTTTGAACGACGACGACCTAAGTCAACAAGATACAGTAACGACACCAAATGCCGACGACTCAGCATGGGAAGAATCAGAAGACGATTTCCCAGGACAATTGGCTGTTGATGTATATGAGACAGATGAGAAATTGATTGTCAAAGCTCGTACTGCTGGCGTTAACAAAGAAGATTTGGACGTAAGCATTAGTGACGGTATTCTTACCATCAGCGGCACGCTATCTAGCGGTGATGACACCGATGCGACCAATTGGCACATCCAAGAGTGTTATTGGGGTGAATTCAGCCGAACATTGGCGCTGCCAGTGGCCGTCAAAGAAGATGAAGTTGGCGCAGTCCTAAAAGACGGCGTTCTGAGCATCAGCTTTACTAAAGTCAAACAAGAACAAGCCAAAAAGATTACTATTCAGTAATTCCCACTGCCTGTATAAAACAACCCTCCTGCATTGGAGGGTTGTTTTATTATGTTTTAACTACCTAAGGCTTGGTTGCGACCTGAAGAGGCGAATACACAGCATCTCTGCAATATAGGACGATGTGGTGCGATAGGGCAGCTTACCAATCCCTCCCGACTATCATCGTAAGTAAACGACACGAAAAGAGCGCTCCGTCATGTAGCGCTCTTTTGTAGTGTTACTTTTACAACTAGGCTGTAAAGCTTGTCGTAACGAAGTTAACTAATGCGTAGGCAAGGATTGCGACAACAATACCAACAATCGCATACAGAATGGTGTTTTTCGCACCGGTTACTGCGCTACTGTCACCACCCGATACAACGTAACGGATACCGCCGATGATCAGCATGATCACCGCAATTGCACCAATGATGAACAATAGGACATTGGTAATAGTCTGGAAAATACCACCCTGGCCAAATAGGTCAGACGGCTGATCCTGTCCTTGTGATGCGTCAGCACCATCTTGGATACCTTGGTTAAATACAGCTTGTGTATTAGTTGGCTGCAATACAGGGGCAACCAGACTGACACCAAGTGCAAGCACTGGGACAATCAATAAGCTCTGTAAACTCTTCTTGATAACATTTTTCATTTGTTTTACCTTTCTTAGGATTACTCTACCTTATTTTATAGCAGATTAAAGTGGTTTTGTTAATAGTTTTATTTAAAATGCACCGACCACAAAATTGACAATTGCAAAGGCCATCAGCGCTATCACCAATCCGACAACTGCGTACATAATTGTGTCCTTAGATGCCTTAACACGGCTGGAATCGCCAGCTGATGTCGTATAGCGAATACCACCAATAATAATCATGATGACGGAAATCGCACCAATCAGGAACAACATGACATTAATAATGTCCTTGATGCGTTGATTAAAGTTATTATTAGCGCCGCCACCGCCACCAGCGGCATTGACCCCTTGTTTAATCTCGTTGGCAGGCGAGATTGCCGCTGTCTGTAATGGCGCGGCTGTAGCCACGGCGACCAATCCTGCAAAAGCGATAACGGCTAATTTAAATTTATTCACTATTTTTTCTCCTTTTAATTAAAATCTTCCGACAACAAAATTAACAATGGTAAATGACAGTATTGCTACCACCAATCCGACGATAGAATACATAATCGTATCCTTGGCGGCTTTGACACGGCTGGCATCACCCGCCGACGTGGTGTAGCGAACACCCCCGACGATAATCATAATAACGGCAATCGTTCCCAAAATAAATAGCATAGTGTTAATGATGATTCTTGCCATACTGGTCGCATTATCGCGATTAGCGGCGCCACACACTGCCGTGCTGCCTTCGCCACCGCAATTTCTAAACACGTTAATTGCTGACGCATTGCCAGCTGGCAGGGCAGCCACACCGATACCCGTTACAAATGCGCAGACTAGTACTAATTGTTTCCATCGTTTCATTTAAAATCTCCCTATGACAAATTGTGTTATAACAAACGCTAATATGACTACGATCAACCCAATGATCGCGCCCATAATAGCGTCTTTTGCGCGTTTAATTGTAGTGGCGTTACCGTGTGATATCACGTAAAAATAGCCTGCGACAATCATAATAATCACACAGACAATACCCGCCCACAGGTATGTCACATTCAAGATACTAGATAGTGTCTGATTGGCGTTCGTGACGGGATCGCGGATACCAATATCACGCGGATTGATTTTTTGGGTGGCTGCCAATAGTGATAAAAATAGACTCATTACCTAATTGCTCCTGAAATAACGTTAACCATCGCGACAGAAAATATCGATATCAATAAACCAATAACGGCGTTCATAATAATCTTGCGAGCTTTTACCATACCGTCAGGTGATCCAGCACTGGTCATATATTTAAAGCCACCGTAGATAATAAAACCGACCGCAATATAGCCGACTAGCTGCAGAATAAATTCGATAATATTCAGGGCAATCGTCCAGATAAAGTTCGACAAGCCGCCCACCTGTGATGGACTTTTAATCTCGCAGTTTGCCGTTGTCAGACCTTTGAACCAGGCTGGAAAGGTAAGTAGTCGGTCGCTACAGGCAGCAGACGCTGTTTGTGGTGCAGCAACCGCCAAAGTCGCGCCACCCATGGTAGAAACGAAGATGATTGCTAAAATCCAGTGTTTAATCTTGTTCATATTATTTTTCCTTTTATTTATGTCGCTTCTCGTTTACCGCTAGCCCGAACGTTCGGACTCGACGGTTGCGAACGAGAATTGGTATTACCCATTAGTGAATATACCGCCAGGGATAATAAAGTTGAGTATTAAAAACATCAGTCCATAGGCGACTAGCCCAATTACGACGTTTTTAATAAACTGCATGCCTTGTTTGGCCTGCTCGGGTTTGTCACCCGAACTGGCGTACAACGCAGCACCGTAGGCGATACCACCAACGGCTAAAATACCGACGCCAGCGGTCATAATATTAAGGGTCAAAATCAGCAACCCCCAGACACCGTTATTGGTTGTGGACGTCCCCTTGCCTTGGCTACAGCTAATAATCGAGGTCTTAACGCCGCCACAAGTCGCCGCATTGGCGGTGTTTGCATAGAACAACATACCAGTTGCCGAGGTAAGCGCTATTGCTGCCGCTATCATTGTTTGTTTTATTTTCATAGCTATCTATAAAATACGATATATCAGTCAAACGTGCAAGTGTTTATTATTCGGATACACATTAATAAAAAACACATCATATATTGCTAAAGTTATATTGACTTTTGTCACATAAAATGGTTAGATAAAAGGGAAATGTGGGACTTGCGCGTAGTAAATCCGTTCGGTAGCCTATCGATACGGAAAACTTTATTGTTTGTCGCGACGATGATTGTGGCTGTTTTTGCATACATTTTCGCCACCGCTCCCACAGCTTATGCTGCCGATGCTACCTGGAATGGTAGCTCGATTACATACAACGGCAACCAATACACTCAGCTAGCTGACGCCGAACCAGGGGATGGTACCAATTTGCCCGACGGGTCGCAGCTATACGGCTATATCGACGATTCACAAACGGCGCATATTATATCGTTTCCGCCTGGTGATGATTTAACCGATGTCACCACGGCAACCTACAGCGAATACGACTTTACACCCCCCAACACCTACACCAACCGTAGTAACGTACAGCAAATTAGTATCGATCCGCAGACCGCCGCCAATCAGGGTACGTCCTCGTGTGATAGTACCTTTACTGTCGGAATAGGGTGGATTGTCTGCCCAGTGACCAACTTTTTAGCGGGGGCTATGGACTGGCTGTTCGAGATTTTGACGGGTTTCTTAACTGTTCGCCCTGCCCAAACATCGCAAGATAACGCCCTGTATCGCGCCTGGACATTCATGCGAAACTTTGCCAACGTTGCCTTTGTCATCGGCTTTTTAGTCATTATTTATTCGCAATTAACCAGCATGGGTATATCTAATTACGGCATCAAACGCACCCTGCCACGACTGATTCTCGCGGCGATTTTGGTCAACGTTTCCTACTGGGTGTGTGCGATTGCTATCGATATATCGAATATTATGGGATACGCCTTGCAGGATATTTTTATCGGTATGCGCAACAGTATTGTCGGGGGCGAGGGCAACAGTTGGGATGTCGTCAGCTGGGAAAGTATCGCTGGCTTTATATTATCTGGTGGTACCGCTGCGGTAGCACTAGGCGTCGGGGCACATGCCTTGGCTGCTGGTACCGTCGGTGGGGCACTGTATCTATTACTTCCCATATTAGTCGGTGTATTAATGGCCGTTCTGGTCGCACTGCTAATTATGGCTGCTCGCCAGGCAATCATCGTCGTCTTGGTGATTCTGGCACCGCTAGCGTTCGTTGCCTATCTGTTACCAAACACTGAAAAGTACTTCGACAAATGGCGCGGGCTATTTATGACCATGCTACTAGTGTTTCCGATGTTCTCGATACTATTCGGTGGAGCACAGCTAGCTGGTATTGCGATTATTCAAAACGCCGATTCAATCAACCTGATTATCCTAGGTATGGCCGTTCAAGTCGCACCAGTGGTGATTACACCGTTTCTGATTAAATTCAGCGGGTCATTACTGGGTCGTATTGCCGGTATGGTCAACAATCCAAACCGTGGCGCTATCGACCGCACCAAAAAATTTGCTCAGGAACGCGCTGGACAATACAAGGATCGCCGACTGGGTGAAGTCAAACCGCGCGGTGGTGGACTGAGTAGAGCACAAAAAATTGATACGAAACGCCGCGAACGCGAAGGTTGGCAAAAAGCCCACCAGACAGAAACCGAAGCTCGCTGGTCCAAATCAAAAGGCTACTCTAATATCCAACAATCAACAATGGAAGCGTCTCAATTAAAAGAAGCGGGTGAGGCCGCCGCCCAATCCCGCTACGAAGCCGCCAAAAAAACCAATCCATGGGTACAAACCGCCGATCTGGAATTGCGTAGTCAACAACAACTACTAGAAAATAATAAAAGCGATGCCAACATCAACTGGGAAAACCTGCGCGCTGGCCACAGCGACGGTTTGGTGACCGCACAAAGCATTGCAAATGGTGGACTAGCCCAGCACGTCCGCGCCAATACCGAACGCTCGCAGACGCTTGCGTCTAGGTTACATGCCGCTCAACACGTGCAGCAGCAAAATTTTGCCGAAGAGCTGGAAAGAAACGCCGATTTGCGTCAGCAGGCCGGTGGTATCGATCCAAGTGGCGCACTAAAAGCCGAAGCACGTGCGATGGGTGAAATATCCAAAGCCAGCCAAGAAGACGTCTCGGCCGGCGTCCAGTTACTTAACTATAAAGCCGTCAGAGAAAATACAACGCTGAAAAATCTCTCTGCGCACATGGTTGAAAACGCTGTTAGCGGAAAAGTCACCTATGAATCTGGCGAACTGGAAGCAGCGCTGGAGGCCCAGACTATCGAAGGTGCGATCCCGATACTAGAAGACGCCCGAAGCTCCAAACATATCGACCAGACTATGGTCACCAGAGTGTTCTCTCGCAACGTAGGTACACTTAAACAAAAAGGTGGTTTCCATTTGCAGGCTGACCCAACACTTAACATTGAAGATAAGGGCGAGAATAACTTTACTAAGGCTATGAATAAAGGTCGTATGGGTAGCATGGCAGATACAAGTGCTGCTCAAATCAAAGACCTGAAAGCCGGTTGGATTAAATCAATGGCACAAAAAGTCGCCAAGAATGAAGACAATATTATTAACGACGCAAATGCAGCCGATCTGAAAAAGACTTACAACAACGTTTATGAAGCCCTAAATAACGCCGAAGTCCGCGCAACGATTGGTGACCGTCTCAGCGAAGTTCAAACAATTGAATACGCGCTGCGTAGTCAGTTTGGTACGACAGACAACATACCCGAAAAAGGTCTAGAAAGTGCGTCAACAGATTACTTTAAAGATAAAAAGTAATCCTTCGTCGGGGATGTTCATCTACACTTAAAATAGTTATTACAACAGGTTAATTATTGACACATTTTTCATATGCTTGCATTTTTCATAATTATGGTATATAGTAATAACATTAATACAAACGTTTTTGCGCCCATAGAAGCGCGTAAGGAACACAATTAGATGAACCCAGAAAATAGCTCACACTACAATATACCGAAGCAACCCGCCAAAGCACCAGGCGAGGTTGAAAATAAGCAGGAAAAGAAAAGTAAGCTTAGTAAAAAACTATGGGCATTCATCGCAGGTGGTGCTGTAGTAGTGGGTAGTGCTACAGTTGGCGCCAACATGGCCAAAAACGACAGCAACAATGAAAACCTTCCACCAAATCCTGATGTAAATGCTGGTGCGCCTGAAGTTCCTGGACAACCAGTAGGCGAAACTGAAGCTCCAGAAGAGACAGTTGGTAACAACGAAGGGCACGAGTCGTTTATCGATCCAGAGACAGAAAACACTAGTGAACTCGTTGAAGGTGAGCTGGTTCCTGTTGAAAACCAACTATTCTATACCGAAGACGGTAAAGAAATGACTTACGACGAATTAGTAGAATCAGTCGAAGTTCCTGCCGGCGAAGGGCTTTTGGCACCAGAAATTCCGAAACTCATTTTCGATAGGTTTGACGATATGGTCGACCACATTGTTTCACCAGAGGAAGTCCGCCACAACCTTAATATTCCCGACAGTCAAGAATTCCCAACACAAGAACAATACGAACAAGCTTCGGCCGCCCACGCTGACGCCTATTTTGATGCGCTACTTGATGCACCAGAAGGTGAAATGTACGAAACACTCAGCGCTCTGCGTAGTCAAGCCCATTTTGACTGGTTAGTATCAACAGGAATGCACGAACAAGATCCAGCAAATAATCCACTTTACAACATGGATATAGCCTATCTTCCAGCCGACCTAGCGGAAGGGCGCGAGTTAAACGCCTTTGTCGTTACCGATAATGCCGATAAAGTAAAAGAAGTTGACGAAGGCAAGAGAACTGGTGTCTACACATTCGACTGGAGTACTGGTGAAGCCGTCGAAAAGTCTGATCCTATCGATGGTGTCTATCAGTTAAAAGGACATATGAACGTCGAACGCATCGACCCAGCACAGCAATAGACGTTCGCGCTACGGCTTAGGGCTATAAAGTAGCTTTCATTTTCATAACAGTTGTTGCATAATCAAAGCATAACTATTATGAAAATGAAGCTGCTTTTATTTTTGGGCCTGATTGTTGGCAGTATCGGACTGTCTTTTCTGCTTTCCGATACCACCCATGCCGCGGGCGAAACGTACCGATGGATAGATGCGAGCACTATACGAGGAAGTGGTGGTGCCTATAGCACTAATATACGAAATGGCAATGATACCTCGGCCGGCACCGTTACCTTTAAGCGCGATGGCAATTCAGGCACGTATCGAGCAGTAGGCGACTATTTCGGGCGGAAAGGATCAATTAGTCCCACAACAGGTACTGCTCCCAGCTGCGACCTACAACTTGCACTGTTAATGACCGGTAACGGACGAACTGCTACTGTACGACAAAATAACCCAGGCGCTGACCAGTGTAACGACACCGGTCTATCTAAAACCCGTCCAGTTGCAAACGCCGCTGGCAACGCACCTAATAATTTACCTGCAAATCCGGCAGATGGAGCGGGTAACAACGAGGAAGATCCTGGTGAAGCTACCAATTGTAAAGTTGACGGCATTGGATGGATTATCTGTCCGCTCGCTGGCGTCATGGCAAAAGTAGTTGATGGTGCCTATGCATTTGTATCCAGCTTACTGAAAGTACAACCGCTTGTCGTAGAGCCTGGTGGGCCAAGTGATAGTATTTATGGCGCCTGGACGGTGATGCGCAACTTTGCCAACATCGCCTTTGTAATTGCGTTTCTCATTATAATATTTTCACAACTAACTAGTGTTGGATTAAATAATTACGGTATTAAAAAAATGCTACCGCGATTAATCGTAGCGGCCATACTAGTTAACGTATCGTTTTGGATTTGCGCGATTGCGGTTGATATATCAAATATATTAGGCGCATCCCTGAATAATCTGTTTCAAGGAATTCCAATCCAAGGGACAACCGACACCGTTGAAGCACAGGATATAGGTTCAACATGGTCGGATATTACGGTATTAGTATTGGCTGGGACTGGCATAGCTATTTTTGCATTTTATGCGGTATTATCGGCACTCCTGCCAGCTCTACTTATTGCCGCCGTAGCTATTTTTACAGTATTTGCTGTTCTGACACTTCGCCAAGCATTAATCGTTTTGTTGATTGTTATATCACCCTTAGCATTTGTCGCTTATCTGTTGCCAAACACCGAATCGCTCTTTAAAAAGTGGAAAGGATTATTTCAGACATTATTATTAATGTACCCAATTATCGCTTTGATATTTGGTGCATCAGCACTGGCGTCGAAAATCGTTATGAACACGGCTACAGGCGACTATGCAGTAGCGATTCAAATTATGGGCGCCATGGTTGCTATTATTCCGCTAGCTCTGACACCAATGATTATGAAGACAGCAGGTGGTCTCTTGAATCGATTTGGTGGCTTTATCAATAATCCGAACAAAGGACCGGTTGATAAATTGCGTAAAGGCGCCGAAAGTCTGCGCGATAGTCGTCAAGATTTGGCGCGCGGGCGCAGATTAAATGGCGTAGGTAAAAATAGACTTACACGTGCTTTTCGTCGGAAAGCGGCTGAGCCGACAAAGGCTCGCCTTAATATGCAACAGCGACGTGAAAAAAACAAAGCAACTGCAGAGTCTGCCGAATCTGGGTATCTGATGGAAAATCAAGATGCAATCGATGCTGGTCGCCTACGAATGGCAAAATCAGCTGCTGATTCGGCACGTCAAACCGGTAGCTTGAAAGGGCTTGATAGTGATACACAGCTCGCGGCTCTTGGACAACAAGGTTCTACTAATCAAAGCTTAGTTTCAGCTCTCGATAGCCAAGAAAAGCAAGCTGAAAGACAAGCCGTCCAGGAAACACAAGGCTTCCACGGCAAAGATAGCGTCGATCAGTTAAAGGAAAATTTTCAGGCTGCCCTTAATAGTGGTGACACGGTCGGTATCCAGGCGTACATTGGGCTGCTTGACGAGAGGGGTCCAAAGGGTGTCCAAATAACTGAGGAAGTTATAAAAAAATCCGATGAGAGAACAGATGAAGATAAAGCATCTACCAACTGGGACGTTGCCCGAACCGAATTTTCGCGTAGCGTCGGTAAAATGATGGGGCAAAGTGAAATCATCAAGCAGTTTAGTGTTTCGACTGAAATAGGGAGCGATAATAAACTGACGACTGGTGATGGTAAAAATATATCCTACCAAGAAGCCTATAGTAAGGCCACTGGAGTAGGTAGCGGTGCAGGAGACAAGTTAGATAAGCTCAAAAACCAACATGACGGCATACAAACCGCGTTGATTGAAAATGATGCGGTACCAGTCGAAGTTATGCGCGCTGCACTCGATCCAGTAAACAGGGGTAGTTTTAAGAGTAAAGATCTTGAAGTGATGGAGGCTAAGGTCGCGCATGCCGACGCATTGAATGGTCAGGGCGGCGGTAGTACGGCTAATAATGGCACGGTGCCACCCCAACAAGCATCTAATCCAGACGGAGAGATTAAAATTGAACATAATGATCGTCCTCAGCCACAAGCACAGCCTCAATCGCAACCACAACAACCACAACCAACCGCTCCTCAACAACAATATCAACAACCGCAGCAACCCCAACAGTCAACACAGCCGTTCCCAGCAACTACCACATCCAACCCGAATGGTGAAAGCGCTTTCTCGGGCGAGGACAGAAAACTCATGCGGGAACTTATCAATAAAGCAGGAGCCCAGCAACAGCCGCAATATCAGCAACCGCCACAAAACCCCGCCACAACCCGGACCTCGCAGCCACCTGGTAGCACTAGACAACAATACGACCCTAATACCGGTCTATACACAAATCCAAAAGATCGTCCTTAATAACAACACATACGAACCATACGACCACCTGTTATTTTTACAGGGGACTGCTATACTATAAGCAGTATGGCAGTCTATAAAGTACCGCAGGATGTTGAAGCTGACGACAAACTTATTGGTCCGTTTAGTTTTCGCCAGTTTATCTATTTGATTATCGTCGCGATATCGATAGCGATTGGGTGGGGACTTAGTCAGTTATTTTTACCACTGGCGGTTATACCGTTACCATTGGTGTTGTTTTTTGGTGCATTGGCACTGCCGCTTCGCAAAGACCAGCCAATGGAGATCTACCTGGCGGCCGTCGTATCGTATTATCTAAAACCACGTCGTCGACTATGGCAGGCTGACGGTATCCAGTCATTGGTCGAAATTACCGCTCCAAAAGTGGTTGAAATCGTGCGGGCCAAAGATTTGTCACAGTCCGAAGCAGAGCGCCGTTTATCGTATCTGGCAGATATTGTTGATACTGGCGGTTGGTCAATCCGTGGTGTGGCATCGGCACAAATACCTAGCGCGATGCAAAACGACGTTTATTTTGCCGCTCAGCAAACCGAAGATATTTTAGCCAACGATGGTGGGGTATCGCGCTCATTTGATACGATGATTAACCAATCCGACATGCGACGACGCCAAGAAATACTCGATCGTTTGCATCAAACCGAATTTACCGCCGTCGCTCCACTGCCAGCACCACAGTACACAGCACCGTCACTGGCTGATCCGTATGCAACAATGATGACATTGCCCACTCAACCACCAATTCCAACGCAACAACCACCAGTTACTTTACAAACTCCAGCACCTAACCCCACACCAGGTCAGACGTTTGATTACAACCCATACCCAAACTCTATGCACCAATCAGTCATTAAACCGCTGAGTGAGCAGCCAGTTATCACTCCACCTGCAGCCCAGCCAGCTGTTCAACCTCCGGCTCCTCAAATGCAAGCACCAGCCCCTATGCCAGCGCCCGCACAAGCACCAATCCAACAACAACCGCAACCATCTCCGCCGCCACCATCTCCAACTACACCACCAGAACCAATAACCACTAGCGAAAAGGTGGTTTCACCTGATATAATGAATTTAGCAAATAACCACGATTTATCTATCGAGACTATTGCACATGAGGCGAACCGTATTCATCAACAGGAAAGTTCTGATGATGAAGTAGTTATATCGCTTCGCTAGTGAGATGGACGTAACAACAAGGAAGATGTGATCCGTGCCGCCAAATAATGAACAACCACCTCAGGCAATACCACCATCTACCGCTAATAGCGGTTCGGCGCAACAGACACCAATCGCGGCGGGCGATCAGTCGTCTAAACCTGCTGTTGCACAAAACACTACACAAAATAGCTTATTGATATCTGAAATTCGTGACGGTATGGTAATTATGGGAGACGGCAGTTTTCGGGCTGTCATTGCCTGTAAGTCAATTAACTTTGATTTAATGAGCTCGCGCGAACGTGAAGGGGTAGAATACAGCTACCAAAACTTTTTAAACGCATTGTATTTTCCAGCGCAAATTTTTATCCGTTCTCAACGAGTTGATATTGGGCCGTACATCGACCGTCTAACAAAAATCCGACGCGCCCAAGACAACATGCTATTGAACGTACTGATGGATGATTACATCAACTTTATCGATATATTGTCACAAGAAGCCAATATTATGGATAAAAGTTTCTTTATTATCGTGCCGTATTACCCAGCGGGCGACTTGAATACTATCAAAGAGCAAAGCAAAGGCTTTTTCACCCAAATATTCTCAAAACCACAAACGACCGCGACAAAAATCGACAAAGTCACCTATGATAAAGCCAAAGATGAAATTAAAAACCGAGTTGATTCGGTCACCAGTGGCTTGTTTCAGATTGGCGTCAAAAGCGTGCAGCTAAACACTAAGGAACTAGGTGAACTTTATTATAATATGTACAATCCAGATACTGCCGTACGCGAACCGTTAGGCGATTTCGAAAACGTCACCTCGACCTATGTCCGAAAAGGACAGGGCGAGGCATCTCGTCCACATTTGCAAGAAGGGGGAATGTAAATATGGCAAAGAATAAAAAACTTGACCCTATCGATATCGCCGCTAAACAGCGGGAGGTCGAACAAATTGAAGTCGAACAAGCCTTTTTAAAGGGAATGACGACACTACGTGACCTGATCGCGCCTAGTAGCCTTGAAATTCATTCCAGCCATTTCCGCCTAGGCACAAAATACGGTCGGACGCTCTATATTTATGGCTATCCTCGCCAGATTTATACTGGTTGGCTCAGTTCGTTAATTAACATTGATGAAGTGTTAGATATCAGTATGTTTGTCTATCCGGTTGATAGTCAGGTAGTATTAAATAACCTGCGCAAAAAAGTGACGCAACTAGAAGCCACACTGTCGATTAACACCGAAAAGGGCCGAACACGCGACCCAGGACTAGAAGCCGCTATGGCCGATGCCGAAGAACTTCGCGACCAACTACAAGTAGGCGCCGAACGATTCTTCCGTTATGGATTATATGTCACGTTGTACGCTGATAGTTTAGACGAACTTAGTTTTGTGCAACACAAAATCGAGACATTATTTGGTCAGCAATTAATTTTTAGCAAAGTCGCCAGCAGCCAACAAGAACAAGGTCTGAATAGCACGATTCCACAAATGAGCGATCAACTGCAGATTCGTCGCAATATGAACACCGGCGCTATCAGCACTAGTTTTCCATTTACTAGTGCTGATTTGACGCAAGAAAAAGGTGTTTTGTATGGCATCAATATGCATAATAACGGGTTGGTGATTTTTGACCGGTTTAGCCTAGAAAACGCCAACATGGTTGTCTTTGCCAAGTCTGGTGCTGGTAAATCATTTACCGTCAAACTAGAAGCGCTGCGCAGTATGATGATTGGTTCGGATGTGCTGATTATCGACCCAGAAAACGAATACCAAAAATTATCCGACGCCGTTGGTGGCAGTTACATCCGACTTAGTCTAAACGCCGATACACGTATTAATCCGTTTGATTTACCACGAGTAATTGATAGTGAAGAAGCCGACGATGCTCTGCGAGCTAATCTAGTAACGCTACATGGTTTACTTCGTTTAATGCTTGGTGGTAGTCAAATGACTGCTAGTGGGCAAGTGATGGCCGGGCTAAATCCTGCCGAAGAAGCCGATTTGGACCAAGGATTAATCGATACCTACGCCCGCGCCGGTATTACCAGCGATCCGTTGACGCATAATTCGCTGCCGCCAACCATCTCTGATTTGTACGACACCTTGCTGCATATGGGCGGCACTGGTCCAGCCCTAGCGCAGCGCCTACGCAAATATACCACCGGAACATTCGCCGGTATCTTTAGCCAACAAAGCAATATCGATATCAACAACCACATGGTCGTCTTTAACATCCGTGACCTAGAAGACGAACTGCGACCAGTCGCGATGTATATTGTTTTATCCCACATCTGGAACATTACACGGTCTAATCAACGTAAACGCATGTTAATTGTTGACGAGGCTTGGCAATTAATGAAATATGATGATTCAGCTAACTTCTTGTTTAGTTTGGCGAAACGAGCCCGTAAATATTACCTCGGACTAACAACGATTACCCAGGACGTCGAAGACTTTATGGGTAGTAAAATGGGTCGCGCTATTGTCGCTAACTCATCGATGCAATTACTCCTCAAACAATCATCCAGCGCGGTAGATGTATTATCAGATGTCTTTAAATTGACCGAGGAAGAAAAAAAGCGTCTAGCGAACTTTCCAGTAGGGCAAGGGTTATTCTTTGCCGGCCAAAACCACGTCCATATTCAAATACAGGCCAGTCAGACCGAACAAGGACTTATTACAACCAATCCTGTCCGTAACAATTCCGCACCGGCCGCTCCCGAACCGACAAGCAACGGTTATATGAACCCCGGAGAATATAGCGTAAAATAAGGGCATTTATGGCAATCGGTTACAAAAAAAATAAAGGCGACGAAAAACAGGCAGCGGATGAAAAATACGATCCGTACTCTGATAATGCGCGCGACCTTTACCGACAAGAACACGATTCTGTACCAGGCTATGACCGAGACAACGACGGCCTAGACGACCATCCAGTCACTGGCGGCGATGCATCTGGTAAATCCGGCGATCTGTCTGACGGTGATGATAAAACAAAAAATATTGATGACATTAAAGATAAGGAAGACGATGCCGGTGGTTGGGCAAATAAATACACTGGCGGCAAATCAAAAGGGACATTTAACTTAAAGAATGCGGTAAAGAAAAAAGGACCACTTGGTGCGCTGATTTTACTACTGGGCGGTGGCGGTATTGGGATTGTTGGATTGTTATCCCCGTCATTATTGTTAGTCCAAATTACCGATATGTTTACCAATAACTTTAATGATGCTCACACTGCGTTAAGCATTCGCACTAATAAAGCCTTTATTCACAAGTTCCACGACACACGCAGAGCCTTTGCTGAAACATCCGATGGCAGATGTGGTATTCGATGTAAATTTAGTACAACCAGTGACACGATGGTACGTAATTTAAAAGCAAACAATTTCGAAGTTGAAACCAATAAGAAATTCGGCCGACATACTATCGTATCGATGAAGTTTCCTGATGGCACGGTGGTGAATAACGGTAACGACTTTAGACGGACAATGAGAGACCCCTCTAAAGTAGTTCAATTTCATAAAGTATATAACTCGCGTACAGCCTACTTTTTGAATGGTAAATTTGGGTCTATGTTGGGACATAAATTAGGTATTAATAAAGCTTATAAACTAGTTGGTGATAGCAAAGAAAAGTTCAAAGAATCATTCCGGCGATCCGTTGGATTACCGCCAAGAACCGATGGTGATGACAACAGAAATAAAACCGATAAAGAAAGGCTTGATTCTTCACCACGTTATCGTGCTGTTGCCACAGCGACCTCTAAACTAACTAAGCCAACAAATGCCGTCGCTGGCGCATGTCTTGCCTATAATACAACGCGTGCCATCAATGCCAGTTTAAAAATTGCTAAAATGTCCGCCTATGCCGCCTATGCGATGACATTTTTTAACGCTGCTCATAAATTAAAAGCTGGTGATGGTGGTGGGATTGATCCGACAGTCACCACCGAACTTGGCAATATATTAACGTCTACCGACCCAAATAAAACAAATCCGGATGGCAGCCCTAATGAAAAGTATGGATTATCTGCTACCGATTCGTATGGTTACAAAGCCGCTGCCTATGGCGATACAGGTGAACCGCCAGAATATGCAAAAAAGCATTCTATCCAATCGTCTGGGATGGTTGGAATACTTAGTGGATTAACATTTTTTGCCGCCGGCAATCCTACTGCACGATCGATAGCTCATGGCACCTGCAAGCCAGCTGGTAGTGTCGGCGCATCATTTTTACAATGTATACCAGCGGCTGCTGCTGCAATAATCGGATATTTCGGTTGCCTGGCTGCTAATATTGGGGCGGGGCTAGTTATCGGTGCAGCAATCGAAGCCGCCTTGCCAAAAATTATTGCTGCAATCGTCGATACCAACCTAGCCGAACTTGATGAAAACACGACAGGTGTCGTAGCAGGTGATGCGTTATATCCCGGGGCCGGATCGATTCTGGGCGGGCAGGCAGCATCATACGGAATGAAAGCTGGCAATAAACAAGAAATATCTAATTACGTCGCCCTTGGTGAAGAAATTCGCGAACGCGACCGGGCAGTGGCCCAAATCGACGCCGAAGACGAACCATTTAATATTTATAATAAATATTCCTTCCTTGGTTCAATGGTGCGTAGCGTTAATTTAGCTTCGTACGCCAATTCATCATTCTCAACAGCGGCCAGCACGCTTGTTTCGACTATTCCACGTGCGTTTGGCACGCTGACATTAAATACAAATGCCGGTACTTATATGCCTTTAAGTGACACAAAAGCCGAACAATATGGTGGTAATGATTGTGAAGCGCTGGAATCTATCGGCGCGGTAGGTGACGCGTATTGTATGCCATCCTATACAAAAAGTAACGCCGAATTAAATGCCGATATCGACGCCAATCTGGATTACATGCTTGCGAACGGCTATATTGATCCTCATACTGGCGCACCGGCTACCACCGACGAAGCTAAAGATTTTCGCCTGTTTGTCGAACATTGCGTCAACCGAATTGATGCATTAGGCGAAACCAGCCAACCAATCGAATCGGGTGAAGCGGGTGACTACGAATGGTTTATAGGTAATAAATGTAATGAAGATTCCGTGATGTTACACAACTTCCGCGTGTACGCCATGGACGAACCTGTTAATGCCAGTATTAGCGGTGAGGATTCAGAATTATTACCACCCGCTACAGCTGCTAATGAACCTGCTCCATCTGGACCAAACGAAAACAGTGGCAACGTTGCCGCAAATGGTTGGGCATTTCCAACAAAGGCCGGAGCCCCAATTTCTGGTAGCGCCTTTAATCCTCCAACTCACCCTGGCCTGGATATAGGTATCCCAGGATCGAACGTTCCTATCTTTGCCGTACGTGATGGTACTGTCACCAGCTCGGGTAATATCGAGTTTCCCTATAGACAGCCATGTAGTCCAAACGGAACAACACAGCAAGTCGTCGTGATTAAACATAACGTTGGTGGCACCGTCTATTATTCCGCCTATCACCACGTTGCCGCCGGATCAATTACTGTACGTAAAGGCGCCACTGTTCAAGCGGGTGATCGAATTGCCACCATGGGTAATACTGGCTGTTCGTTTGGCCAGCACTTACACTTTGAAATATGGAGAGGCGGCCAAGCCGGCATAGGTGGCACGGCAGTTAATCCAACACCGTTATTATATTAGTAGTTAATTGTAGGAGTATGTAATATGCAGTTACGAAAATCACACATCATCATCGGCGTTATTATCATCGTTACTCTTGTTGCACTTGGCTGGTTTTTCTCACGGCCTGCTGGCAAGGTAGAGTTTGCGCTTGCACCCCAAGAAGCAACCCTGCGACTAAACGACACCGATCAAACAATTAACCATAAACAAGTGCTCACGCTAGCACCTGGTACCTACGATCTAACGTTTTTCCGAGATGGGTTTTCGAGTGAAGAAACCACTGTCGTAGTCGTAGATGGTGAAACCACGCGACTGGTTATGGCCTTGCAGCCGCAAACAGAAGCTGCGCAAAAAATAATTGATGACAATTCCGAATCTGTTGCGGTTGTTAAAGAATATCGCTCACTACAACGAACAACGCTTTTTGACGCGCTACCGATGTCTGGTGTAGGATATCAAATTGATACCTGCCCATCAATAAAACAACCAAACTCTGATAAAACAGCCATTTGTATTACAGTCGAATCAGACGCTGGCGAACAAGCGGGACGACTGGCACTTACTCGGCTTGGATATGATTTAGATGATTACGAGGTGCTAGTGGGCCAGGATAACCTGATGACGGTCTATAAAAAAGATACCTACAAAGTCGAAACCTACAATAATGATCCATCCGACAAACCAAAATTATACATTACACCCATAGGCACACCGTTCGTTTCACCCGAGACTCCCTATCACGACCAGTTAGAGCAAATACGGAGTACTTCACTCGCCGAACTAGAAGCGGCAGGGTACAATCCAGATAATTACGTTATTTTCTTTTCTGATTCGTACTTGGCGCGTTATAACGAAGATATTTATCATGGCCCTGATCATC
This sequence comes from Saccharimonadales bacterium (SeqCode), assembly GCA_035704495.1. Lineage (GTDB taxonomy): Bacteria > Patescibacteriota > Saccharimonadia > Saccharimonadales > Saccharimonadaceae > UBA6022. Next base: position 12,927 of record DASSWW010000014.1, on the reverse strand, counting down.
ACGATTATACGCTCGAGGAAAAATATTATGTTGAATAAGTGGGATATACTATAGCTATGAATAACGTAAAAAGAATCTTTCTACTTGCCGTCACGTGTAGTTTTGTCTTTTCATCACTCGTATCAACGTATTCGGTGACAGCAGCTGATACTAATCCGTTCCAGCAAGATTGTAAAATCCCAGATAAAAACAACCCAGATATTTGTTTGGATGACTTCTTCCAAAGTAATAATATTATTTATTACGACCCTAATGCCAAAGAGTGTACGTTAGCTTCGGCATCTGATGGTGATGGTACAATGACCGGCAATAGTAACGCTGAAAAAATATTTACCTATTTAGTCGGTAAAGGTTTGAACGCGGCGCAAGCAGCTGGGTTCCTGGGTAATATGCAACAAGAATCAGGCTTTGACCCAGCTATCAGACAAGGTGGCAGAATAGCATCAGACAACTTCGTCCCTATTAATGGAGAAGGGTTTGGGTTAGTGCAGTGGACATTTACCGACCGTCAAAGGCCATTAGTTAATTTGGCTCGTTCGACCAACCGAAAAATTACCGACATATCACTGCAAATGGATTATGTTTGGAAAGAATTAAACGGCGGATGGAAGACAACACTCGACCAGTTAAAAGGGGTTACCGATCCTATCGAGGCAGCAATTATTGTTCATGATAATTACGAAATATCAGCCGATACTCCAGCAGCAGTCCGTGCGATTCGTGGTGGTAATGCGACAAAATTCTATAACCAGTATAAAAACCTAGCGCCGTCATCGTCTAGTTCATCTTCTGCGGGCGGCTGTAACGCGGAATCAGAGGGTGGTTTAACGGACTTTATGGGAAAAGACTTCGTTATCTATAACCAATGCCAATATCCCCCATACGGTGGTGCATGGGGGACAAAACCAACCTTAGGTGGTAGAGATGTTTGTTATGATGGCTGTATTCCAACCTCACTAGCAATGATTTCTAAAAACCTTGCCGGTCGAAATGTTGACCCTGGCGACACCACCACCTATTACACTAAAAACGGCCACTGGGCACGAATGGGCGGCAGCTCGACTAACTCACCAATGTCAGCAGCAGGGGCCTTTGGATTGCGCGTCGAAATAATCAACAACAAAGGTAACATTAATGCCTACCGAGAAGTGTTTAAAAAAGGTGGCTTAATTATGGCAATGTCGACCGGATCATCACCGTTTATGGCATCTCGACACGCAATCGTCCTGCGCGGTATTACTGCCGAAGGTAACTTTATGATTGCCGATCCGGGTCAGACGAATACTAACAAAGCACCAGCCAACCAACCAAGTACCAATAAAATATTGTCAGATATTCGCTCCGATAGTTTCAGTATCAGTTATGCATTTTATAAACAATAAAAGGAAGTGATGGGGATTATGGATACACGAAAAATAGTTATCATATCAGTCGTAGGGGTAGCGATCGTTATATTAGGTATCGTGGGAATTGTCGCACAGTTGCAGGGTGAAACTACTCCAGAACCAGATGTCTATGTCGATCCAGGGTCTGGCGAAAAAATTATCGATACGGAAAAGGCACAACACGGTGATGATATTACATTTGAAAATTCAATTATCTACCCAGGTTTTTCAACACTCATCGAACGAGGATTATCACCAGTTCAAGTTCAATCAGTTCAATCAACTATAGAAAAATACTCAATTCAACAACCGGAAAAATTTAAAGAGGTGAGTTTAAACATTGATTCTATGCGGCACCTACTTCCACAGGGAGGGTCGCAGGCTCACACACTGACGTTTGATATTAAAGTCGATCGCCAAACTGATTATTACATGACTGTTGAATACGAAGATACCGAATCGGCAGTGACAAAACTATACAAAAGCGATAAAACCACGCTACTTATCGAAGGATAAACGCACTTCGTGACCTAACGGTTCACTGCCTTGGTGGTTATTTGTCGTTGCAATTACTAGTTGCGTTGCCAGGCTATTTTTCATCAGGGCCGCTTGCCGGGATTCATCTAATTCACTGAAAACGTCGTCGAGTAATACGATTGGTTTTTTACCCGTTAACCGTTCGATAATATCGACTTCTAAAAACTTTAGTGCTAACACGACACTACGAACTTCACCTCGCGACGCGACCGATAGGGCAGGCGCGTTGTTATAGCGAAATATTACATCGTGACGATGCGGGCCGATACTGGTAAATCCTAGGTGTTTGTCGCGTTCGCTACTGGCATGTAATTCTTGTAACATTTTTTGTTTAATAGTGCCGATGACGGTATGGGAGTAATGAATCGAGACCACGTCATTGGACTGCGCAATCGTGTTGTAGGCTTCGTTTAAATGGCTGTTTATTTGTTCAATAAACTGCACGCGCTGTTCAATAATATATGCGCCGTATTCACTTAGTGCCACATCCCAGACAAACAATTCATCTGGAGTTGTGTCGGGCTTTTTAAGCAGGTTATTACGCTGTTTCAGGGCACGGTCGTATTTGCGAAGTGTCACTGCATACAGCGAATCTAGCTGACTAATAAAATGGTCGATAAAATGGCGACGACGGGTTGGTGATCCGTGTAGTAAACGCAAATCATCTGGTTCAAACAACACCACCGGATATTTATATTTCGCTGGTAAACGATACGAGGTTTTTTGATCAATCACAAACTGTTTTTTACCCGAACTGCGTAGCGGATCAAATTTTATAACACGTGTCGTGTCATCATCTAGTTTCATTGTAATTCGCCACCATGGTTGATTATGACGCAACACATCATTATCGCTGCCTTTAAATGACGTTCCCTGAAGGGCGATATACATTGCTTCAATTAATGAAGTTTTACCACTCCCGTTTTTACCGGTAATAACTGTGACATTAGGTGACAAACGCAGTGAAAAATTTTCGTGCGTTCGAATGTTCTGCACCGTCACTGCCGTTATCGCGGTCATTGTGAACTAACTTTTTAGTGGCATTATAATATGTTTGTAATTAACGTCGTCACCTTTAGTTGTTAATACACATGGTGCTAATTTACCACTAAAGCGAAACGCGACCGTATCACCATCGACAACCGACAACGCTTCGCTCAGATAACGTGAATTAAGCGTTACTTGTCCGTCATCAGATACCTCGGCCGGGTTATTTGAACTGTTTTCGCCGTACTCCGAAGCAATCGATCGGACCGCCAGGGTTTGCTGTTCTTTGTCGGCAATTAACGTCACACTACCACCAGATTCACGGGCAAACAAACCAGCAATTTTAGTAATGCGCACAAACTCGCTAGCGTTAATAACAATATTCGTTTCAGATGTTGCCGGAATAAGCTGGCGGTAGTCGGGGTAGTTACCATCAATTAAACGACTCGTAATTTCTGACTCACCAACCCGAAAGCGCACCTGAGTTTCATCAAATAGCATCTCTACTTCATTAACATCATCGCTTAACGTCCGAATGACTTCCTGTAGGGTTGTACTAGGAATAATTGCGGCAACTTCGCTGGTTGTCGGCATTAGTCGTCGTTCCGATAACCGGTAGCCATCGGTTGCGGCTAAATACAAGCTACCTTCAAATGAATGCCAATAAACACCAGTCAAGGTCGGACGGGTATTATCATTACTACTTGTAATAATCGTTTGCGTTACTGCTTGTTTAAAATCACCAGCGCTAATACTGTACTGAATCGAAGATTTTTCATCAATCGTTGGTAGTTCTGGAAACTCATCAGCCACTACGCCATTAATAACAGATGTATAACTACCTGATGTAACAGTGAGGTGACTCGATTTTACTTTTAGTTCAACCGTACCTTTTGGCAAGCTGCCAATAAAATCACTAACTAACCGGGCGGGGATAGTAATTGCACCAGGCGTGACGATTTTTGCGCCAATTAGATGAGTCGAAGCAATCTCCAGATTCGTCGCAGCTACTAGTAAACGATTACCGTCAGTCCGAAGCAAAATATTACTAAGGATAGGTAAGCCGGTTTTACTACTGGCGACACGACCAACACTATTTAAGGCTTTCGATAGATTTTCTTGGGTGACAGACAATTCCATTATTATTACCTTTCTTTAAAATTTCTTTTGGTGGGATTTATAGTAGGTGCTGTGGAAACTGGGTAAAAATAGTGTTCAACCAGGGGTGAAAAGCAGTATTTAGGCGGGGAAAAGAGAAGTATAAACTGGTGGGATAAGTAGTGGATGAATCCGGCTTGTCCACTAAATTGGGTAGTGATAGTGTCTAGACGATAGCTCAGTGGGGATAAACGTCCACGTGTTATACCTATAACTAATCGCAGGTAATGCACATCTTTTCCACCTAGCTTAAGCATACAGTTTCTCCCTAATTTCTGCGACTTGTTCGCGAATTAGAAAATCAAGTTTTATTGCTTTTTCTATTTTTTCAACCGAATGAATGGCGGTAGTGTGATCTTTTCGACCAAGTTCGAGCGCGATTTTTGGAAAACTCAGATGTAATTCGCTGCGTAGTAAATACATAGCAATTTGGCGGGGAACAACAATATGCTTGTCGCGTTTTGCGCTACAGATTTCTTTGACATCTATTTGGAAGTGTCGGGCAGTTTTATCGATAATTTGTTTTGGTGATAAATGCTGCGGTCGCAGTTGTCGTACGTTTTCAATTAGACCTTCGGCCGTTGAAATATCAGGACTGACGCCGCGCATTTCGGCATAGGCAAGTAGTTGGTTTAATGCGCCTTCTAGTTCACGAACATTTGTTTTGATATTGTTCGCTAGGTATTCGATGGTATCACGACCTAGTTCGATACCTGATTGCGATGCTTTTGTTTCTAGTATCGCGCAGCGGGTTTCAAAATCAGGCATTTGAATATCAATCGACATACCCCATTCAAACCGACTTCGTAATCGTTCAGTCAGGGTAGGGATGCTTTTTGGTGGCTTATCACTGCTGATAATAATTTGTTTGTTGGTTTGGTGAAGAACATTAAAGGTGTGAAAGAATTCCTCTTGAGTCTTTTCTTTGCCAGCAATAAACTGCATATCATCAACAATTAACACGTCAACGTTACGATATTTATCAGAAAAACCTTTTTTCTTAAATCGCATACTTTCAATGAAGTCTTTTGTAAACGTCTCGGTATTGATATATAAAATACGTGCATCCGGTTGTTTGGTAGCAATTTCGTTACCAACTGCCTGCATCAAGTGTGTCTTACCCAGACCAACTCCACCATATAAATACAACGGATTGTATTTCGTTCCAGGTGTAGTCGCGACTGCTTGGCAGGCAGTGTAGGCTAAATCATTACTAGAACCAACGATAAAATTAGCAAACGTGTAGCGTGGGTTTAAACCACTACCATTAGTTGATACCTGTTGGTTACGAATAGAGGGAGTAGTTTGTTGGTCGCCAATTAGCTCATCTACCTCGCTAGATTGGGGCGGAGCGACAGTTGTTTCGCGGGTAATGGTTTTTCGCCCACTCGTTTTAACTGTATAAATAACGCGTTCTGGGGTGACACCATTCTTTTCCAGAACAGCTTTAATTTGATCATTAAACTTTACTTCGAATTGTCGTTTCGCAAAGATGTTTGGTACCGCAATAGTGACAACATCATGGTTGTTATCGATAAGTTCTGTGTTTTTAAACCAAGTTGAAAAAGCTGCATGGGAAACTGAGAGTTCAATTTCGCCTAAAACGCTTTGCCATAATGCGTGATGCATGTGTAAAAACCTTCCCCTGGTAACCAATTTTGTGAATTTGTGTTGTTATCAACTATACATTGAGCCGTAGTTTTCCACAACTATAATGGAGCGCATTAATGAGGGATGAAATAGAGGTGGTAGTTATCCACAATTATTCCTTACCTCTATAAATATGTGGATAAAGGTCGCATAACTGTGGATACTTTTATTATATTAGATAACAGATAATTCATAAAAACAAGGTTTTCCTTGTCAAAAACAGATGAAATCGGTACAATAGAACGGATATGCCAAAACGAACTCACCAACCACACACTCGTCACCGCGCCCGTACCCACGGCTTCCGTGCTCGTGTTGCCACAAAAGCTGGCCGCGCGGTGATCAAGCGACGCCGCATCAAAGGCCGCGCTCAACTTACTGTTTAATACAATGAACAGAAAAATACGCCTAAGTGATAAACGACAGGCGTATTTTATTTTGCACACTATTTGTAGCGTATAATAAGAAATAATTTATGTTATCGTTTTCTCATCGTTTTCATGGTCATGGTAGTTTGCGTTTCGTTTATAAAAACGGGCAGGCGATTCGTTCTCATTTAATTACCATCAAATACACGCATAACCCGCATCGTAAAAACTCGCGATTCGCCGTCGTGGTGAGTAAAAAAGTACACAAGAGCGCTGTCGGACGTAATCGCATTCGTCGTCGTATTTATGAAATCGTCCGTCATGAACTACCGGCTATCCCTCAGGCTCACGACGTGGCGATCATGGTGTTTTCTAGTGAAGTAATGCATTTACCAGCAGACGAACTGACAGAAACGATTCGTCAATTATTTACACAGGCAAATCTGTATAAGTAGTTGCCAAAAACTGGTATAATAGTAACAATATAGTTTTCTGGAGTTTTAAAGCGTGAATATTTTCGATATCTTAATTGTGCAGCCAATCTTTAACCTGTTGATTGGATTGTATAGCATCATTCCTGGCGGTGATTTTGGGATAAGTATTATTATCTTTACTATCTTTGTTCGGTTTGCGCTGTATCCACTGGTTAAAAAGCAGTTGCATCAGACACAGGCTATGAAAAAACTGCAGCCACAACTGGCGCGGATTAAAAAACAAAGTAAAGGCAATAAGCAGCAAGAAAGCATGCAGATGCTGGAACTGTACAAGCAGAACGGTATTAATCCGTTTCGTTCGATTGGCCTTCTATTTATCCAGCTACCAATCTTTATCGCGCTTTATAGTGTTATTCAAATCTTTACTTCGCACCGCGAAGAAATCGAACGGTTTACCTATAATTTTATGGAAACCATTGCACCGATCAAAGATTTAATTCAAAACCCCGATCAGTTTAATGAATACTTTCTAGGTGTCGTTAATCTAACCCAAGCAGCTTTTACAACTGACGGTGTCGACGTTTTCCTTATTTTGCTGGCTGTTGTGGCTGCATATACCCAGTACATTATGGGCAAACAAACGATGCCACACGCCGAATCTAAAAAACGTTTACGTGATGTGATGGCCGAGGCCGCCGAAGGCAAGCAATCCGACCAAGCCGAAATGAACGCAATCGTCATGACAAAAATGATGCGAGTCATGCCGTTCTTTATGTTCTTTATTATGATCAGCCTACCGGGCGCAATTGCCTTGTATTACGTTACTTCAAACATTGTTGCGGTGATTCAGCAAAGTCGACTTCTGAAAAAGGATGAGGAAGAGCTAGAAGATATTGCCGATGAAGCACCTGTCAAAACACCACACAAAAAAGCCACCGCCAAGGCGCGTCAAAAATCTGCTAAAACCGCGACGATTACTCGTATCAAAGCCAAAGATACACCGTCAAAGAAAGCGAGAAAAAAATGAACCAGAACGAATCAATCGAATTTGCAAAAAAATATCTAGAAGATATCATCTCATTTTTCGGTATCAACGTTACTGTCGATGCTGATTGCCATGAGGAAGTAATTGAATTAGACGTCCCAACGTCTGACTTGAACAGCATTCTGATTGGTCGGAACGCCGAGACATTACGTAGTTTGCAGTATATTATTTCGACGACACTTCGTAATAAAAACGCCGAAGTTTCTAGAGTAAATGTCGATATCGGCGGTTATAAAAAGCAGCGAGCTGAAAAAGTTGCTGTCCAGGCACGTGAATGGATTGAAAACGTCCGTCAGACTGGCGATTCGTTCGTTGGTGATTTGAACGCTGCCGATCGACGTATTGTTCATCACGTTGCTAGCGAATACGAAGATGTCCATACATTTTCTGAAGGCGAAGGTCGTGATCGTCGTATAATCATCGCTCAAAAAAGCTCGTAAATAACTACGATTTATTTAATATATTCATATAAACAGTGTGTGTCTGCTCGGCCATCCGTAGCCATGAATATTTTCGCACCTGTCGGTAACCTTTTGAAATCAAACTATCTCGTAACTCAGGATTAACTAAAACGTCATTAATTGCCCGGGCGATATCATCAACCTCTGTTGGGTTGAAATAGTGGGCGGCATCGCTATATACTTCGGGTAAGCAAGTGGCGTTACTACTAACAATCGGCGCACCGTTACTCATTGCCTCGAGTCCTGGCAAACCAAAACCTTCCATAAGCGACGGAAAAACGTACGCCTGGCAATTTTTAAACAACCAAGCTAGCTGATTGTCGTCGACAAAACCAGTAAAACGAATGTTTTTATAACCTTGTTTTGTAAAGTAAGCTTCATTTTTTAGGGCTGAAGCGTTTTTACTACCAACAAGTAGCAACCCCAAACCTGGACGCGTTGCCAGGAGTTTTTGATGAGCGTCACCTAGGCGCTTGATATTTTTATAATCACTTTGTTGGCCGACATACATAATAAATTCTTGAAACGGTTGCTCGTATTCCTGTGGTGTCGTTGTGGCTATATCGGCGGCTTCATAGGTGACGGTAATTTTACTCGATTCTATTTTTAGACGGGTGCTGACTTGCTGTTTCGTATACAGTGTTGGGGTAATGATATGTCGGCTGGTTCTGGCTGCAACCGTAAACACTAATCGTCCAACCAATTGTTTTGCATGATAGACGAACCAGTTTTTATCTGAATTATAGGTGTCTAACAGGGTTAAATCATGAAACGTAGTGACACAGGCGCCGGTATAAAAAATAGGTTGTTGAGGCATGCAAAAATGTACCAAATCCGGCTTCAAGCTATCCAACCGTTTTTTAAAACCGATTTGCTCGTCGAGGGAGTAATTCGAAAAATCAGCAGTTTTAACAGAAAAATTACCCTCTGTTGGCACCCAGTAGTTTAAATCTTTGGTTGGTACTAGTACGGTATAGTGATTAGCTCTATCGACTTGCTGCAAATAATGCAGTAGCCGCTCGACATAACGACCAGTTGTCGAATTGATAATACGTGCATCAATAACAATATGCATAACTATATATAGTATACGTTACTTCTTTTTCTTGAACACTAGTCGACTATAAAATAGGTAATTCCAAACGAAGGTAACTGATGAGGCAGCGGCTTTGGCAAGTACGATAACCAATACCGCATGAATACCGAACTGACCGATAATCGGCTCAAGTAGCCATATTATCAGCGGCTGAAGTAACCAAATACCCGACAAGGTAACTACTATAAACGGGATTGCTTCGCGTTTAATATGATGATCGGGAGTCTCAAAAGCGTATTTTTTACTGGCAAAGAAACTAAAAACAAATGCTATCGAAGACGAAATGTAATTAGCAGCAATCAATGGCAAACCAAAACCTGTCAGTACTAACAAAATAGTAAAATCTATTGTCGTACTAATAGCACTGACCAGACTGAATTTTACTTTTTTAGGGGTAATATCAGTAACGCTCATTTATACTACCGATTATTTTTCGTAAACACGTACCGAGAATAAGTGGTGTAGTTCCATACCAACGTTACGGCGGTAGCGGCGACCTTTGCAATAACGACAGATACAGTAGCAGGTAAAGCGAATGGAGTTAGGATGTACTGGGCGAACAGGATGGTTAATGGTTGTAACACCCAAACAGCAAACAATGTAAAAAAGAGGAATAGGGCGATTTCACGCCGTAAATTAGCACCGGTAGCGTTAAAGGTATATTTTTTATTAGCAAAAAAACTAAACACAACTGCCGTAGTGGCAGATGGGTAGTTGGCAACCACCGCCGGAACGCCAAACGAAGTCAGGGTTAGTAGAATACCAAAATCAATCGTCGTGTTAGCAACACCAACGATACCAAAACGCATCTTTTCAGTTTTATTTTGAATCGCCACCAGCGTGATATTCCTCGACAAGGTATAGCGGTCGGTCTTTGGTTTCGTTAAAAATTCGTCCGATGTATTCACCAATAACACCTAAGGATAATAATTGGACACCACCTAGGAACAAAATCACTGCCATCATCGATGGATAACCAGCCAAATCAGATCCGTATAAAATTGTATCGACGACCAAATACACTATATAGGCAAACGCTAAAAACGACGTAACGATACCAATAAACGACGATATGCGTAGTGGCGCTGTCGTAAACGAAACAATTCCTTCAATCGCCAGGTCGGCCAATCGAAGATAATTCCACTTACTCTCACCAGCAGCGCGCGGATCGCGAATATAGGTCAGTTCTTTTTTCTTGTAACCAATCCAGCTAAACATACCCTTGGTGTAGCGCTGAGTTTCACGCATTTGGCGCAAGGCTTCGACGCAGCGTTTGTCTAGTAAACGAAAGTCACCGGTGTCTTTTTGGATAGGAATGCGGGTTGAACGCTGTAATATTTTGTAAAAGGCACTCGACGTAGCTTTTTTAAACCAGGTTTCACCTTGGCGGCTACTTCGTTTGGCGTAGACATCGTCATAGCCCTGTTCCCAATATTCAATCATCTGAGGAATCAGTTCGGGTGGATCTTGTAAATCAGCGTCAATTACTACTGTTGCATCACCGGTAACATAATCAAATCCGGCAATCATTGCCGTTTCTTTGCCAAAATTACGCGACAGGTTAATATAGGCTATCCGGGTATCTTTTTCGGCGTAAGCTTTAATAATTTCTAGGGTTTTATCGCGGCTTCCGTCATTTACGAACAAAAACTCAAATTGGTAATCGGTCGTTTCACCAGCTAATTTATCCAAGCGTTCGTACAGATGACGCAGCACAGCCTGTTCGTTGTAGGCAGGGATAAGGACACTGATTTTTTTAGGCGTTTTCATTGTTTTTAGTATATCACTTTAGCGATTCGGTTAATTGAACGATACTATCACTGGTGTGGACGCCAACCTTTGCCAGCGCAGTGGTTTTAGCGGCTGCCGATTCACTTTCGCCACCTAATATAGCCCCAGCATGGCCTAGCTGCACACCCGCTGGGGCTGAGTGGCCAGCGATGTAGGCGTAAACAGGTTTTGTTACATGGTCACGGATATAATTAGCTGCTAATTGTTCATCGTTGCCACCAATTTCGCCAATCATTACAATTTCCGTTACATCAGGGTCGTTTTCAAATAATTCCAGACATTCAATAAAGCCAGTCCCGCGCACTGGGTCGCCGCCAATACCAATTACGTATTTTTGACCGACGCCGCGTGCTGTCAAACCCGCCATTGCTTCGTAGGTCAGGGTACCAGAACGACTGACGATACCGACTGTACCCGCTAATCCCATACTGTTCGGAATAATTCCCAATTTATTGACACCAGGCAGTAATACGCCGGGACAGTTTGGTCCAATTAATACCGACGACTTCCCTGTCATATGTTGCTTAATTTGCAACATATCATGTATTGGTACGCCTTCGGTAATACAAATAACTAGTGGAACACCAGCGTCAACAGCTTCCGTAATTGCTGATTTAGCAAATGCCGCTGGGACAAATATGACGCTAATATCAATCGTATAATCAGCGGCAATATCACGAACCGTGGCGTATACGGGCACGCCATCTACTTTTTGACCAGCTTTATTCGGCGAGGTGCCAGCGACAATAGTCGTTCCGGCCGCCATCATTGCCGCGGTGTGAAAGGCGCCTTGGCTGCCAGTGATACCTTGTACAATAACGTTTTTGGCGGTAAATAACTCACTATGCATGATTAACCTCCTTGGCGGCAGCCAGGCATTCTTCTAGGCTGGCGAGCGTGGTGATATTTTCTGCTGTCAGTAATGTTACCGCTTCTTCAAAATTTGTTCCGGCTAAACGGATAAATAGCGGTGGTAAATCGTCGATTTGCTGCCGGGCGGCAATAATAGCCCTGGCTACTTCGTCGCAGCGGGTAATGCCTGCAAAAATATTAATTACAATTGCTTGGACGTTCGGGTAGGTGATAATCCGTTCAAATGCCGTTAATACACTGGCAGTATTAGCACCTCCACCAACATCTAAAAAGTTAGCGGGCGTCATACCAGCCGCTGCCACAGCATCAACTGTCGCCATCGCTAGGCCCGCGCCATTTGCAATAGTAGCGATCGTCCCGTCGTGGTCTAGGGTAACAAAGTTAGTGTCGCGTGGCGTATCTTCGAATTGCCAATCAGCGTGACGAAACGCGGCGGCATCGTCTAGTTCCATTTTGCAGTCGCCAGCCATGATTTTATTATCAGCAGTTAACACTAATGGGTTAATTTCTAACAGTGTTGCGTCATTTTGTACAAAACAGTTGTAGGTATTCTCGACCAAATCTTGCAGCACAAAACTTTGCCCAGGCAAATCAAGGTATTCGGCTAATTGCTCGCCAGCCGCCTCGGCGTTGTTCGTAGTCAAGGGGAAGTGCAAAAAGCTAGCATGATCGTTCGCCTCGACTTCGACCCCACCATTCCTATGAGCAACCAGTTCGATGTTTGCCGTGGCTTTGTTAATGACAATCGAAAAATAATATTCATTGTGGATTGCCAATTTTTCTTCGGCCAGTAATGTTGTTGGTGTATAACCACGGATATCCAACGCGAATAACCGGTTAATAACAGATTCCAATTCAGCCGCTTCTTCGACCACCACGACGCCGCCTAATTTACCACGCCCCCCAATCGGCACCTGTGATTTTAACACGACAGGTAATGTTAGTTCTGGAGTAGTCTGGGGCGTTATCACAGTACCCCGTGGCACCGGTACGCCAGCGGCTTTTAGAATTGTTTTTGCTTCGTGTTCCAGCAGTTTCATAAGTATCAGTGTACCAGAGATGTCGTTAACTACGACTGAGAAATACTTTTTACTTGGTTAAGGATCGTTTCAACATTTTTATCCCATGAAAAATAAGCAAGC
>DASSWW010000012.1:0-17484 GCA_035704495.1 Saccharimonadales bacterium (SeqCode) | reverse complement strand
TAGCACCTACTTTTTTATCAAGCAGACGGCCAGTGTCATCATAGCCTTGGCCGCATTCACCGCGTTGGCGCTCACGCCGTACACCTTATTAAAAAAATATGCGACCAAAATATTGTTGTTTGGTTTTGCGGCGTGTGTTCTGCTCGCGTTTGCGGGGTGGTTTGGCCTGGCGATCGCCCAGTGTAGCCTGGGGGCGTGTCGTTGGTTTAGCCTGGGGCCACTGGGGACATTACAGCCAGCCGAGATATTAAAGTTTGGCTTGTTGGTATTTACAGCTGGATTTTTGGGTATGCGAGCCAAGCAAGGACTGGTCAATGACCTAGATAAAACCCTAATTCCACTTGGCGCTATCATCTTGCCGGCTGTGGTTTTGGTTATCGGTATTCAGCGTGATATGGGAACGGGGATTGCAATGTTGGCGCTGCTAGCGAGTATGATAATGGTGGCTGGGATAAGTAAAAAGATTGGCGGTATGTTGCTGATAGGGGCGGTCATTATGGGGATACTTTTGATTGTGATTGCGCCGCATCGTATCGAACGTGTGACGACATTTTTGGCAGGGGACACCACGATGGTCAGTGGCGACGCAGATGCAAATTATCACATCAATCATGCAAAAACTGCTATTGGTACTGGTGGACTGTTTGGTGTTGGTATTGGTAATAGCGTGCAGGCAACTGGCTATCTGCCCGAAGCAATCAACGACTCCGTTTTTGCGATTATGGGCGAGACCTTTGGTTTTATTGGACTGACTGTCATACTTTTGATTTTTACGGCACTACTGATGCGTCTGCTCAAAATAACTGATCATTTGCCAGATATGTGGATGAAGTTGGTCGTGGCGGGTGTGTTTGGCTGGCTGGCGTCGCATGTTATATTAAATGTAGCAGCAATGATAGGGGTATTTCCGCTTACAGGTATCACGCTTCCGCTCCTTAGTTTTGGTGGGACAAGTATGATATTTATTGCCGGTGCGTTAGGTCTTGCATTTCAACTGTCACGGTATACGGCGCATGGAACAACAAATAAGGAGACAAGCTATGAAGATACTAGCAGTCGGCGGGGGATCGGGCGGCCACGTTACGCCGGTCGTCGCAGTACTACGCGAACTTAGAAAACGTGATAATTCAGTCGAAGTTCGTTTTTGGTGTGACCAAAAGTTTGCTCCGCAGGCCAGGAGTATCATGCACCATTTCGATGACGCAATACCGGTGCAAACAATTTTATCTGGTAAACTGCGCCGCTATCATAATTTGTCTATTTGGCGGCAACTACTACGTCCCGTCTCTATCATCTTTCCAAATATCCGTGATATGTTTTTGGTTCTGTGCGGGTTTGTTCAAAGTTTTTTCAAATTGATTATATGGCGGCCAGATGTGGTGTTCACAAAAGGCGGTTACGTTTGTTTACCGGTCGGACTGAGTGCGAAATTACTGGGCATACCACTAGTAATTCATGATTCTGATGCTCATCCTGGGCTGACAAATCGGATTCTTGCCAAATGGGCATACCGTATTGGCACCGGTGCACCGTTAAAACATTATCCCTACCCAGCAGCAATTACGCGTTATGTCGGGATTCCGATTGCGAATGAGTTTGTACCGTTTGATGAAGTGTCTCAGCGCGCCGCAAAGAAGCAGCTGGGTTTTGACCCGGATGGGCCGCTTGTCGTCGTAACTGGTGGCGGTCTGGGCGCGCGCAGGATGAATGATGCCGTTGCACAGACGCTACATGATCTACTTGCGGCAACGTCGGTGGTGCTTGTGTCTGGCTCTGGGCAATACGATGCTTTACGGGCGACAACGCCACAGGATGACCAACGATTTCAGTTACACGCGTTTGTCAGCAAGGGGATGTTTACGATGTTAGGTGCGGCCGATATTGTCGTAACCCGTGCTGGAGCAACAACTATTTTGGAATTAGCGGCGCTGGCCAAACCTACTATACTTGTCCCTAATGGCTACTTAACAGGTGGTCATCAGTTAAAAAATGCGGCCGCCTTTGCAGAAAATGGTGCGGTGGCGGTCATTGATGAACATGAACTCGACAACAATCCAAAGGTTTTGGTCGATACAGTACGAGAACTGCTAGCTGATCCATCAAAACGACAACATATGAGCGAAGCATTTTTCACATTCGCCAAACCTCGGGCTGCAGCTGATATGGCTGATATGATTTTAGACGCAGTAAAATAGGCATAAGTTTGTTACAATTACAGTAGTAGCTATGGCTTTATTTTCAAAAAAACAACCCGATACACCCAGACGCCGTCATCAGGGCGATACTTTAAACTCGTCTGTACGGGCAAACAAAGAGAGCCTAGGAGAGCGCTATGCGTTTAAACGTAACCGGACGCTGACTGGCAGTGCGTCTGCGCGCGTTATTAGCACCAGCGAAACTAACGCGCAGCTAAAATCGTCTCGGGTACATGTTCACGACCTTGCCCGGCAGCGACGTCGGATTGGCGGCATATTGACGCTGGTTGTTGCAGGCGCGCTGGTGCTTTTTGGTTTGGTGTCGCAGTTTACCGCGCAGGTTGTCGTACGAGCGTCTGACGCGTCCCTAGCGATTGATTCAAGTTACGAAGAAGCGATTGAGGCTTATCTTGCTCGGCAGCCAATTGAGCGGCTAAGGTTTATGTTACATACCGATGCCCTGAATGAGTATCTACAAACAGCAACACCCGAAGTAGCATCGGTACGTATCGAGGGCTCGGCTGGCTTTGGCAAATCATTGTTCGTTGTCGAAATGCGTCAACCTATTGCTGGATGGAGTATACGTGGCACGCAGCAGTATGTTGATACATCAGGAACATCGTTCGCGCGCAATTATTTTTCGACGCCCCCAGTTAAAATCATCGATAACAGTGGTATTCAGGTACAGGCTGGTCAGGCAGTAGCTAGTAATCAATTCCTCGGCTTTGTAGGCCGTGTTGTCGGCCTGACGAACGCACAGCGTCATACGGTAGCGCGAGTGGTGATTCCCCAGGGGACAACCAGACAGATTGAACTGTATGTCAAAGACGTCAGCTATCCAATTAAATTATCAGTCGACAGGCCAGCAGGGGAGCAAGTCGAAGATATGACACGAGCGATGAAGTGGCTAAAAGATAACGGTCGATCACCAGAGTACCTGGATGTCCGGGTCAGCGGACGCGCGTTTTACCGTTAACAATAAGTAATAGGGCACTTCCTCTCCCATCTTTAATGTTCTATTTTTGTTCTTTTTTTGAGACAAAGCATAAAAAACATATATAAATATAATATTAATAAAAAAGCAAATATAGGGTAGGGCGGGTAAAAGAGGGAGTAGGGCAATGATTTTACAAAAAAGCAAATAGTAATAAATAAACTATACAAAAGTACATAAAAACATAAAAGCAAATGAATGATCATTATCAAATGTGGATAACTTGTGTAATGGATGTTGTTGTTAAAATTGGCACTCTTGGGCGTGGATTGTTAGCTTGAGGTATGTAACTAGTTGGTGTACATGCGTGTCGATGAAAGTTAATAAATTATTACAAACATGAAGTCTATACCACCAACATAAGTACAAAGTACCCTGTTAGTAGGGCTATGGGTTATTTTTACCATAGAACCAGACGTATACGTAATCATCTTATGTGTTTATAGTTAATGTCGTAAAAGATATATTGTGCGACCCATAATCATTATAGACATTTAGTTCTCTTGTTTACATTTATGTATATAGTTTTCCCTCGTTCACGCTTTGTCGTACAAATAATTTCTTAACTACTCTCTTCACTGCCTATATGCTTATATAGCTGCACCTACTGATTATCATAAATATGCGCTTGGTCGTTATTGACATGTCAACGCTGCCAATATCCGTCTATGTGCATGCTAAGTCCTGCCTAGTCGAGTTATTCATAATGTTCTATTTTTGTTCTATTTGTTTTCGCATTGAAATTGATGCGACATGTATAGGCCGGGGAGTAAGTAAGTATCGTTCAACGAATGGGTTATGGCGTGAGAAATGAAAACATCAAGCAAGAGCTATCGTAATCGAAGAATGTGTGAATCAACGTCTTCTTTTTTCTCGGCAGCACGTGGCGGCGGCGATGGCTGCTGGTCAGATCGGTGATCAGAAGCTTGTGACGGCTTTTTGTGGTCATCTGTTGCCTGTCGTGGGCTAGGATTTACCGGCTGTCCGGACGCATCGGTTGCTGGCTTTCGTTTGCGAGTACGGGTTCGTTTCTTTTTAACCGGCGCTTCACTACTCTCATTATGGCTATTTTCGCTCCCCTGCTCTGGCTTTGGCGCCGGCGATTCAACAGCAGCAGACGCAAGCCCCTTTGTGGCTGGCCTTGGTGATGTTTTAGGCCGCGTTGGCGTCACATTCTGTGACTGGGCGTTAATAGGCCATTGTTTTGCTTGACTGGCCGATTGTGGGGGTTTTTTAGCTTGTAAGTGGGCTGGTGGCTGAATAGCCTCACTAATTTCTTGCTCGACGTCTGATCGGCTGCGACTGTAGTAGCGACGGGTGTTTTCGATAATTCGACTGCTGTTATCGGTCTGTGGCGGCGGAAGGGTTAGGGTCGAAGCACTAAATGCTGGTGACTTTTCACCTTTGATGACCATATTGATAATAAAGTTACGGTTATGCATCTGTAACAGGTCGGTTGGCTCGAACTGTGGCTCGAACTGTTTCGCTAGGATTGGCGCATCATCAGCGGATACGCGGAAGCAAATCATGGTGCCGACGTTACCAAATACGGCGTCGCGAACGGTTTCGCTCATCTGTGAAATGTACTGGTTGGCAACGGTTAAATTAAGCCCGTATTTGCGTGCTTCGGAAAGAATGGTCGCAAAGCTATCGGTTGCGAAGTTTTGAAACTCGTCGACGTACAGATAAAACGGACGACGATCTTCGATTCTGGCGATATCTGAACGCGACATTGCTGCGAGCTGGACTTTGGTGACAAGGAACGCCCCTAGAATTGAGGCATTATCCTCACCGACTAATCCCTTTGACAGATTAACGATTAAAATCTTGCCTTCATCCATAATCTGGCGAATATTAAAGGTACTTTTTGGTTGACCAATGATGTTACGAATAATAGGATTGGCGGTAAACGCACCAACTTTGTTAAGGACAGGCGCGATTGCTTCGGCAACGAACTTATCATTCCAACTGGCAAACTCGACGCGCCAAAACTGCATAACGACGGTGTCTGTACAATAACCAAGCGTCTCTTCGCGGAATTTTTTGTCTGTCAGCATGCGGGTAATATCTAACATAGTTGTCGAAGGACGATCAAGCAGCGCCAGAATGGTGTAGCGCAAAATATACTCGAGTCGCGGCCCCCAGGACTCACCGAACATGCGTTTTAGCACCCCAATAACTTCTGAGCTGATATTCGTTTTGTGCGCTGGATCGGTGACTTCTAACGGGTTGAATCCCAGAGGAAAGGCTGTGTCGGCGGGATTAAAATAAACGACATCTTTCATGCGTGATTCGGGAATAAAACGCATATTATCGACCGCAAAGTCGCCGTGTGGGTCGATAATTGCATAGCCGTGGCCTTGAAAAATGTCTGACAGTGCAAATAGTTCGAGCGTTCCGGACTTACCTGCACCAGTTTGTCCGATAATATAGACATGACGGCTACGATCAGAACGCAACATACCAAATTGATGATTCATGCCCCGAAAATTGGTCAGCCCAAATGCGCTGATGTTTTCGTCGATTGCTTCGTTGCCAGTAATAACCGGTAGTTTAGCTGGTGGTTCTGCGGTTTTGTTGCTGGCCCAAACGATATTAGGCGTTTCCACGTTAGTGTGCGGCAAGTGAAAGACACTGGCGAGTTCTTCGATATTTAAAATAAATCCACGATCCGAGAAAAGGCGTGATCGATAATGCGCCAGGTCTTCTTTTCTAAAACTGGTTTTCGTCATGCGAAAGCCGTTTAGGTTGGTGCTATTAAACTGTTTGAACGTACCAACGATCGCCTGCATGCGCAGTTTGGCATTCGATTCACTTTCGCCTAGGTAAGCAAGGCGAATTTTCACCTGATATCCTAATTTTGTGGCTTTTTTTTCTGCTTCGGCGAGGCGAGTTTTGTCGCGTTCAGATAGTTCTTTGGCTGTTCCGCCGGCGCCAGTTCCCTGCTCTGGTGGTCGCCATAACGCTTCAAATAATCCAGCAAACCATTTTATGCTAATACCCTCGCCCATTAAAAATCCTAGTGGATTGCCATTTTTGACATTACTTATCCATCTATCAGATGCTTTTTGCCAATTATCGGCGATAGGCCGAGTCAGCACTTGGACCCATAATTCTTCGCCGGTTGATTCTAGTTTTGCCAGGGTGCCGGTGATGCCAGCTAGCGGATCGACTTCAAAACTTTGAAACGTTTTAATCGGTAAAAACTCACTATCGGACAACGTGACCTCAGAGGTATAAACAACACTGTGCTGTCGTTCGTGTGCCACATAATCTTCGTCGGCTTCGTGAATCTGAACGGTGGGATATTGCGAATAAATTTGGCCTTCAACAAAACTTTGCAAGGTTTTTGGCACCCAGGTATAAAAACGGATTTGACCATTCACCGAGGCGATTTCAAAGCTAAGGTGTTCTTGGATACCGGCGGTTTGTTTTAGTTCGTCACGGTCGCGTAAAATACCGTGTAAACTGGCAAATAACTGTTCAGCGGCTAACTCTGACTTGTCGTTAGCTTTTGGAATTTCGAGAATCAACAGGACACTTTCAAAAGACCTGACGACGTCAATTTGACGATAATTTCGCCACGTCAGGTACGCTAAAATAAGTACAACTGGTAGCCAAACGTACCATTGTAGCAATAGATTAATAACCCACAAAAGTACATCCATAACTACCGTTTATTGTCTCACCTGCCCGCCCTCTTTGCAAGGGTGGCTATTTTGCTGGTTCGTCCAGGGCGTAGGTAGCTTTGGCGACACGCTTGAACTGTGTTTTGCTTTGCAGATTCAATAAAATAGTCGTTTCTTTTACTTGGCGGCTTTTGAGGACGCGTTTAACGATTTCGTCACGGTGAAGTGGTTCGTTAGCGTCTTTTAGGACGCCGGTAATAATGTCAGCGACAGTTCCCTTCGAGAATCCCCAGTTATCAAGTGCATAAATACCACGGCCGATTAATACAAATCGCTTATCCTTGATAAGTTCGTTGTGAATAGCCTGCGTGGTGACGTCTTTACGTTTGAATTCGCTGTCTTTGATTGATTTTGCGATGTCAGAAAAGTGCATTGGTTTGCCGTTTTCAGCCAAAATAACGTAGATTTTGTCACGAATATTTTTTGGATTGACGGTCGGCCATTTAGCAAGTCCCCAATCGTCTTTTAGGTGTGCTAGGTGCTTGCTGATACTGGCAAGCGCACGGGCTTGGTTAGGATTTTCATGCTTTAACAGAGTGTGGAGTTCTTCTATCTGAAGTGGTTTACCATGTTTTTTGATGGTTTTAACGATTTCATCAACGTTGGCTTTGATTTTTTTCTCGTCGCCATATTGTTTGATGCCAACGGTGTGGTGGTAATGATCATTTTCACCAACAACAACCAGATTTGGTGACAGTTCGGCAATGAATGCAATGTGGGCGCGACTTCGTACATCGGCTTTGTAGCCAATCAGTCGATCAGTAATGTCTTGCATGCGTGCGACGCGGCCATTTTCGGATAAATCGCGAATAATCATGCGTTCGACATCATTAATTGCAGGCACTTTGTTGTCTTCAGCGGTGATTTTAAGGCGGATAAGAATCGCTTTTTCTAATTGTCGGACGCGTTCACGAGTGATGCCTAAAAGTTCACCAATTTGTTCTAGCGTTTCACGGCGGTCAAAAAGTCCGAATCGACGTGTTATAATTTCGCGTTCACGCTCTTGCTCGATCACCTCAAGAATATCGGTTACTGCTTGTTTCAGCATGGCTGCGGTATCTGTTTGTTGGGGTTGGTCCATGACGCTGTTGGTCTTCCTTTCCGTATCACCTCTGTCGAATAGTGCTTGTTTTGTTACTTATGTCAATTATAGAACAAAGTTCTCAGAATGTCAAATAGTTTGTCTATCTGACTAATTATAGCATGAAATAGACGGTACAAGTAAAGAATGTCATGAGACTTTCTTATTGCTTATGTTATGGTGTGGTCAAATAATAATTCAGTCGCGTATCCGTAAAGGTGCATAATAATGCCTCGATTTTAAGACCATCCTCTGTTGATTAGTCAAATTTATCATAGATAGAGAGATATTTTGAAACAAAGGTTACTTTGCGGATTTGCGCGTTGTGGTGACTTTTTTAGCGGCTGGCTTTTTAGCAGGAGTCTTTTTTGTCGTTGTTTTGCTTGCCTTGCGGCCAAATCGTCCTTTTTTAGCGGCTGGCGCGGCGGCGAGCAGTTCTTTGGCTTGTGCATGAGTGACAGCGGCAGGTTCGACGTCTTTAGGGACTTTGGCGTTCTTTTTACCGTCAGTAATATAGGGGCCATAACGACCTTTTAATACTTTGATACCATCACCAAAGTCAGCTACGTTCTTTTCTGCTTCAGTTTTGAGTTTTTCATTATATAACTCGACTGCTTGTTCGTGGGTGATAGTGTGTGGGTCAAGTGGTTTGATACTGACAAATAACTTTCCTACCTGGACATAGGGGCCAAAACGACCGACGTTTGCCTTGATATCCTCGCCTTGCGGTGTTTGACCGACGACGCGGGGTAGTTTAAAGGCGTGCAGTGCTTCTTCTAGGCTGACGGTTTCTATTTTTTTACCAGCTGGCATTGGGGCAAATTGCGGTTTGTTTTCTTTGTCTTCGGTACTGCCTAGCTGTAGCATGGGGCCAAAACGACCAAAGCGCGCCAAGACTGGTTTGCCTGATTTTGGATCGGTGCCGATTTCGCGGGCCTGGGCAACGGTACTGCGGTCAATGCCGCCAGATTGTTCGATAAGTTCGTGGAACGGCGTGTAAAAATTTTGCAGCATGGCGTTTCGTTCGAGTTTGCCCTGGGAAATTTCGTCAAACTCTTCTTCAACTTTGGCGGTAAAACCATAGTCGACGATTTTGTCGAAATGATTAAGCAAAAAGTCGCTTAGTACTTGTCCAGCAGCGGTTGGGACTAATTTACCACGGTCGGCGCCGGTTTTTTCTTGGATGACATCACGATTAACGTGGTCATTATCTAATGTGTACACGATAACTTCACGGGGTGTGCCCTCGCCTTCGCCTTTTTCGGCATAGCCACGCACCTGCACGGTATTAATGATTGTAGCGTAGGTAGACGGGCGGCCAATACCTAAATCTTCGAGTTTTTTAACCAAACTACCTTCGCTATAGCGGGCTGGTGGCCTGGCAAAGACTTGTTTGGCGGTCGCGGTTTGAAGGGCTAGCGTATCGCCACTAGTGACGGCCGGTAAAATATCAGCATCTTTTTTGCTGGCACCGTATACTTTCAAAAAGCCGTCGAAAATAATGACTTCACCCTTGGCTTCAAAGATTTGGCTGGCGGTCGAAATAGTAATAGTGACCACTGTTTTTTCTAATTTGGCTGGCGCCATTTGGCTGGCCAGCGTGCGGTTGCGGATTAATGCGTATAGTTTTTGGTCGTACTCATTATTACTGCCCCGTTCGGCTGCCATGTTGGTTGGGCGGATTGCTTCGTGGGCTTCTTGGGCGCCGGCCGATTTGGTTTTGAATTTGCGCACTTGGCTGTATTGTTCGCCGAATGTACTTTTTATGTAATTAGCCGCAGCGGCAATTGCTTCATTACCTAGATTCATCGAATCGGTACGCATATAGGTGATTTTACCTTCTTGGTACAGTTTTTGGGCGCTAGACATGGTAGCTTTGGCACCAAAGCCTAGCCGACTGTTGGCGTCTTGCTGTAAGGTACTGGTGGTAAACGGTGCACTGGGATTGCGGGTGCTGGGGCTGGTGCTGATGTCAGAAACGGTGAAAGAGGCGCCGATGAGCGATTCTAAAAAGCTTTTCGCTTCAGTTTCGGTGTCGAATCGCTTTGGCAATTCAGCTTTCATTAGTTGGCCGTCATGCATAAATTCGGCAGTGATTTTAAAACTGAACGATCCGCTAAAGGCGTCGATTTCGCGTTCACGTTCGACTAATAATCGGACGGCTGGTGACTGAACGCGACCAGCAGATTTGCCGCCAGGTACTTTTTGCCAGACAACGGGTGATAATTCAAATCCAACTAATCGGTCAAGGATCTGACGAGCTTGTTGCGCCTGAACCAGACTCATATCAACTGTCCGTGGATGTTTGACAGCCTCTTCAATGGCATTCTTGGTGATTTCGTGGAACACGATACGTTTTGTCGTTTTTGGATCGAGTTTCAGGACTTCACAAAGATGCCAAGCAATCGCCTCGCCTTCGCGGTCTTCATCGGTTGCGAGCCAAACGGTATCAGCGTCTTTGACGGCTTTGCGCAGTTCGGCGACGGTTTTCTTTTTTTCGGGATCAATTTCGTAAGTTGTCTGGAAACCATTTTTAACTTCGATTGGCTCTGCCCCGCCCTTTACCTTTTTGGCAATACTGCGGATATGGCCGACGCTAGAAAGGACATGAAAATCTTTACCCAGATATTTCTCGATAGTTTTGGCTTTGGCTGGTGACTCGACGATAACTAAATTTTTACTCATATATAATTACTTGTGCTTACGCTTTACTCTTGCACAATGCCTAATAGTACGCAAGATGAGGTGATTTGTAAACAAAAAAGATGTATTCGTTATTTTCCAAGTGCACGTTTGGTGTATTGGGCAAGTGAAACAGCGCCCGAGACGAGTCCTGCTGTTACAGCGGTGCGTCCAATTTGGCGGGCGACTTTTTGCTCTTCTATTTTTTCAGGGTGTTCGTGTTCTAGAGCGTTGGCTTCTAGGTACGCGCCATAGGCAACGCTGTCGGTCGCCATCGATGCTTTTCCCCAGTTGGTTGGTCGAAATGATTCATTAGGATGACGTTTGCCATGAACGTAGGTCAACCCGGCACTGAGCGCATTTTTGGCGACGACCGTTGCAATAACGGGGCGTGGAATTGCCTGTGTTTTCCAAGCGGCGATTGATACGGCCAGAATACCAAATTTATCTAATCCTGCATCCACCAGTGCGCCGGCGTCGCTTTCTTGATCTAATAGTCTAGCAACAGTGCCGTCAACGCCATCTAGTCCCCTGCCGACGGCAATTTCGACAACTCCACGTGTGGTGTTGATTTCTGAACAGCCTTTTAAAACCAACCCAAACCCGGCTGCACTAATAGCAGTTGCAGCAGGGCTTAGTTCGGCTAGCGATAGATTACGTTCACGTGATTTCATTTTATATATTCTAGCATGATTATGACAAACGTACGAAGCTATGAAATAAAAAGTCAATAAATGAACAATTACTTAAGTGTCCATTGATTGCCGCCAAGCCCGCGTAATATGCCGTTAATTTCCATCATGGTCAGTGCTTGATTAAATTCGGCAGCGACCGTGTTTGATAGACGCTGCAGTTCATCACCGTCGCGAATACCTGATTGTAGCAACTCTATAATTAATGCTTCTAGGGGTGTGCTACCCAGCGGCAACGCTGATTGCGGCTGTAGCAGTTGCGGGGCGATTACTTCTAAAACATCTTCGGCACAGGTAACGATATGCGCACCTTGTTTTAACAGTGCATTGCAACCGGCCGATAATGGACTGGTAATATTGCCTGGTACGACGAACACTTCCTTGCCCTGTTCTAGTGCGTGAGCAACCGTAGAAAGCACACCGCTACGGGCTGCGGCTTCGATAACAATGACAGCATCGGATAGTCCGCTGACGATTCGGTTACGTTCCAAAAATTGATAAATGCGCGCATCGGTCGGCGGCTCGTATTCGCTGAGGATTGCCCCGCCGCTACTAATAATGCTATCGGCGACGTCTTGGTTTGAGCGCGGTGATACCATGTCGACACTGCTTGCCAGGACGGCGATGGTCGTCCCGCCTGCGTCAATTGCTGCCCGGTGGGCGGTGATATCGATACCAAACGCTAGGCCGCTAACGATGACGACTCCCTTTTTTGCTAGGTCGTGTGTCAATGTAGTTGCGACGTCTTTTCCGTAGGCGGTTGGCTTGCGCGTACCGATGACGGCAACTGTCGGAACGCGTTCGGGCGGCAAGTTACCAGTAAAATAAATATACTTTGGCACTTTAGCAATTTCGGTCAAAAGACGTAAGTAGTTATGCTTATCTGGGGTGGCTCTATTGATTTTCATATAAAATGTTTCAAAAAGTATTGACGTAATGTCAAATACGTGCTAATATTGGAAACGATTGGTTGTGATGCGAGTTCAACCAAATGCACCTTATACCCCCTATTCTAACTTACGTTAGGTTGCGCGTCATGTATTTATCTAGTAATCTACCCTCCACTAGTGAATAAAAAGCATGACACGCATACTAATCCCTTTAACCGGCGGACCTCCATATTTGTGAGGTGGGTCACGCTATGCCCTACGGGTGGGTTAAAGGGCAAAATAGCGCCAGGTGATGCCCACCCTTACCTGGCGCTTTTTTGTTACCAAAAAATAGATGAAATTGAATAGCCCGCCACTGCTATAGTGGCGGGCGGTTATAATTCAACATGAAGAGAGCGTTATGCGCGGGTGCGCATTTGTTGCAAACTCGCAATGATCCGTTCGTACTGTTTGATTGTAAAACAGTGCAGTTTTTGATCATTGAACGATAGTCCGCTTGGGGTCGCAACAACGACACTTGGATAATCGCTTATATAAAAACCTGAAACGCCAGGAATTGGCCAAATTTGTAGCAGTCGATAATCGCTGATCGTGTCGCTCAGTAACCCAATAGCGCCGTCAGATACATCGCGATCGGTGCGTTTAAAAATCACACGTTGTTGTTCAGCGTTTGGCGGATAGCCTCGGTGGTAAAAGAAGTTGTTTGTGTTTCGTACTTCGTCCTGCATTTTAATGCGTAGTTTGCTTAAGCGATACGCATTTTCTGGCCGTTTGCGAATAAACGGTAGTCGAATCTGCATAATTACCTCTCGGGTCTCTTCTTGTCAAACTCCCTTTTGGAGTCTGACGACATAAAGAAGCGACTCAACAAAATTAAGATTATTTTACCACTAATAAATGATTAAGTCAATGAATTGCAATTGAATAGCCCGCCGCAAATGAATGCGGCGGGCGGTTTTATTCAACAGAATTTTCCGAACAGTAGCCTGTCGCGCTAAGGAGCGGGTGGTGTACAAAATACGGATCTTGAGGAATACCCGGCTTGATGGCGGTTTGCCGTTCTGGTTCGTTGACAACCACCACATTTGCGTGACCGTCATAGCCCAGAAGCTCTACTCCCCGAAGAATCAGTTGCAGATACGGTTCGGGATAGACAGATTGGTAAACCACCACCAGTACAGGATGTTTCTTGAACCGGGTGGTTTTAGCGCAAACTGCTAATTGGCCGTCCGAAGACAGATAGACTGATTCGTGGCCAAGATACTTCTTGTGTGACCTATCCCAGTTGGTGTTGACGATCAGCCCATACCACATTAATCCGTTCTGAATCGAGGTGTTTTCGACGAATATTGGCCGTAGCCCTAAGGGTCCACGGCGGCGGACAAAGTTGGTCACGATGAGGCATTTGCTACCATCAAGACCAGGGGTATTGTTGCGTGCGAGCCGTTCTAGTGCGGCGTCAATCATGGGTTTTGCCTGTGTCATTACTGACATGGTAATACCTTTCTCGGAATCTTCTTGTCGAACTACTATTTTGTAGAACGACGACAATAAGAAGTGTTCAACAAAATTACGCCTATCTAATCATTTAGTAATAAAATTGTCAATAATCGTCGCTACTACCATTGGTCATGCTATGATAATAAATAACGATATGACAGTTCTTTATCTGATTATTGCTATTATTTTAGGCAGCGCGCTGTCCTTTATTGGTGGTGTATTGTTGCTGCGGGTAAAGAAACGACGTGACATGGCGATACTGCTTACTCTGCCATTTGGCGCCGGAGCATTGCTAGCTGCCGCGTTTTTTGATTTGTTGCCCGAAGCATTTGAATTAGGCGATCCTCGTACATTATTACTATGGGCGTTGACGGGTTTTATTGTCTTTTTTGTGTTAGAACGCTGCGCCAGTTGGTTTCATCATCACCACGAACATAATAGTGATCACCACAAAAATGCCCAGCAGCGCCGACTGATCGTGATTGGTGATATTACGCATAACGCAATTGACGGCCTGGCGATTGGGGCTGCCTTTTTAGTTAGCATTCCGACAGGTATCGTGACGGCACTGGCGGTTAGCGCGCACGAAATTCCCAAAGAATTAGGTACGTTTGCGTTGTTACTGTCGCGTGGCTGGAAAAACAAGACGGTGCTGCTGGCCAATGTCGCTACTGCCCTTGCGACGCTTGCTGCGGCGCTGATTGTGTACTTTTTGGGGTCTGACGCGCATCTGCCAATCGGTCCGCTACTGGCGTTGACGGCTGGGTTCTTTATATATGTAGCAGCCAGTGACATTATTCCGGATATTCACGAACAGCCGCGTCGGACGGGGACGATTCAGGCGGCGATGTTAGTCCTAGGGATTATTGTCGTTGGGTACGTGATTATGCTGCTTGGGGTGTAGGCCGCTATACTTTGTGACTGGTTGGTTCGATAGCATCGACACAAAACGCAGTAATTAATTCGATGGTTTTCGGTAGGATGGATTCTTTCAGCGCGTCTGTTTCGGATTTGGTAAAATTTCCTAGAACAAAATCGGCATCAGGTAAACGATCGCGCAGGTCATTGTATACCCCCACACGAATGCGCGTATAGGCCTGGCCGATGTGCGCATTCAACGATTTGATACCGTTGTTGCCAGCGTCACTTCCTTTGTGCCGGGTGCGAATTGTGCCAAATGGCAACGCCAAATCATCATGGATGACAAGTACGTCCTCGTCTGGAGTTAGTTTGTAAAAATCGACGAGTAGTCGTGCTGCCTGCCCTGTTTGGTTGTAAAATGTCGTCGGTTTTACTAACAAGACTTTTTCATCCGCAATTTTCACCTCGGCAATATCGGCGTGAAATTTTGGTTTTTTACTAAATGAAACGCTATGAATGTGCGCTAGTACATCTAATGTCAAAAAGCCGACATTATGACGACTATGAGCGTACTGAACACCGGGGTTACCTTGGGCAAAGATAATTTTCATGCTAGCGTTTATTATAGACTATTGACAATAGAATATTTTATTGTGAATCGTTAGATAACCTCGACTATTCCGGCGGACTGTTTATTTTGACAGATTAGTAATAATTTTTACTGCTAGCATAAGCAATATAGTTATAGAATAATATTGTAATTCTTTATATTTTATGGTAAGGTAATACATAGATCACTGAGGTGGCGACAGAATAATGAAGGGTTACAGACCCGAAAAAGGAGAGGTATATGATGAAAGAAACGCTAAAACGTTTATTATCAAAATCGAATAATACCGGCCAGTTTGGCTTTTATGTAAAAAGACTACGTAAAGAGAACATCAGCAAGATTGTCGTGGCGTCAACCGCTTCTCTAGCGCTTGTACTGCAATTAACCGCTGGCGTTCTGACAGTATCACCGACTACGGTGTTGGCTCATCACAGCCCGTCACAGTACACGCCAGACCCTGACTCTATCGTCAATGGTGGTGTTGCGTCTAAGGGCGAACTGTTGAAAATTTATGATAATAACAATCGGGACATTGATGAAATCTTTAGCCATTTTGGCGTGACTCGTAAAGACATTAAAAACACCCAAATGGGAAGTTTTTATACTGACAGCCACAACGGTAATTTAAAAGTTATCAGCCGTATGGATTGGCCAGGTCATGGTCGCAAGGCAGTCAAAGTTGACTCTAACACAACTATTTATACAGGTCCGTGGATTGACGGTGCTAATAAAAAGCACATTAAATTGAACGCCCTGGTTGGTAAGCGTGCCGTCGATGGTAAATGGTTTGCCATTATTCTGGACTGTGCAAACTTGGTATATACGACGATGCCACCAGAACCACAGCCCGAACCAGAACCACAGCCCGAACCAGAACCAAAGCCTGAGCCAAAGCCGGAACCTAAACCAGAACCAAAGCCAGTTAAACCAATGTATGCCTGTGAATCACTAAAAGTGACACGTATCGACCGTACAACGGTAGAGTTTGAAACTGACTATTCTGTCAAAGACGCTCAGTTCGAATCAGTCACCTATGTCATCCGTGATGCTAGCGGTAACGAAGTCGAACGCACTACTTCATCAACTTACACGCAAACCCAAGCCGGTTCGTATACTGTTGAAGCACAAGTTACTGTCACAGTAGACGGCGAGCAAAAGACCGTGTCTGGTGAAAATTGTAAAAAGACATTTGAAGTCACCGAAGAAAAAACACCCGCCGTTTCTATCGATAAAACCGTTGATGGTGTCGAACACAAAGAAGTAGCGGTTAATCAAGAGTTTGATTACCAAGTCACCGTCACAAACACTGGTGACGCCGACCTGACCGATGTTGTTGTTCGTGACGAAGTGCCAGCTGGAGTTGAATTTGTCAACGCAGGTGAAGGTACAATCAGCAACGGCGTTTGGACACATACGATTGCCAGCCTTGCTGCCGGCGAAAGTGTTGAGTTTACCATTACTGCTATTGTGACTAATCAAGTCGACGGAACGATTAAAAACACTGCCTGTGTCGACGCTCCTAGCGTCCCAGGTGAATCCGATGACTGTGATGACGCAACGGTCGAAGTACCACCTGCACCAGAGCCAGAGACACCACCAGTCACTCCTGTTGATACAACCCCTACCCCTCAACCACAGCCAGAAACACCTGCCGAGCTGCCAAAGACCGGCCTGGGACAAACACTTGGCGCGATGTTCGGACTTGGTTCGGTTATCGCATCGATTGGTTACTACGTTTCTAGTCGCCGTGGTTTGCTGAGCGCAATGCTCGACCGCTGAGTCGACTAACGTAATCCCCCGTACATAAATTATTACCCCGCTTGTTTCGACAGCGGGGTAATTTGATAATTGCCATCTATTGCATAAATACACTTTTTATGCTAATATATATTTAATCACATCTCTACGAAAGGAACTGTGATGGATAGTGGATGGATGATAGTTCTTCTGATGGGCGCAGTAGCAGCCTTTGTCGTTGCTATGCTGCTATTCTGCGGAGGTAAGCATTATGTGAGCCGAGCTGGAAAGATGGCAGATGCTTCGAGCAGCCCAAAACAAGTTCGTCGCAAAGGCAAACTATGGCTAGCGGGCAGCGCTTTTTGCCTGATGGCTACAATCGTGCTCGGCGGAAGTTTTTTCGAAGCCGTCTTGACGCGGTAGCACCGCTCGCAATAACGGCTGGGCACATCCCACCATTTCCTGTCTGACACAAACAACATTGTTGTTTGTGTCAGACAGGCTATTTTTTTGCTTCGTTTTCTTCTCGGGATTTTTTCGTCACTGGTTCTTT
>DASSWW010000053.1:0-26541 GCA_035704495.1 Saccharimonadales bacterium (SeqCode) | reverse complement strand
ATACCGTTCGCTCATACGCCAAAGGCGTTGATCAAACTCCACGCAAGGTCAGCCTAGTGGCTGCACTTGTCCGTGGCCGTACGGTTGCGGATGCACTTGTTATTCTGGAACACGTTCCAAAACGTGCCGCTATACCTGTTAAAAAAGCTATCGAAAGCGCACGCAGCAATGCAACCAACAACCACAGCCTTGACGGCAAAAGCCTTGAAATCACGACATTGTCAGTGACTGCAGGCCCACGCCTGAAACGTTTCAAGCCAGCTAGCCGTGGCCGCGCACTTCCTTTCCAAAAGAAGTCTAGCCATATCTTGGTTGAATTGACCGGTGCCGAAAAACCTAAAAAAGCAGCCGCAGCCACAAAAGTAACTGCAGCTGACAAACCAGTAAAGGAGAGCAAATAATATGGGCCAAAAAGTAAACCCAATTAGCTTCCGCCTCCAGGTTCATAAAAACTGGGATTCACGTTGGTTTGCCGGCAAACGTGATTTTGCCAAATGGCTCGCGGAAGACATCAAGATTCGTGAAATGATCGAGAAGAAATTTTCATCTCGACCAACAATCAATCGAGTTGAAATTGAACGTTCGGCAAATCTAATTACTATTACGATCCACACTGCCAAAGCTGGTGTTGTGATTGGCCGTGGTGGTATTGGTGTTACTGAACTTAAAACGAATATCGAAAAGATCGCAAGTCTGCCGGTTCGTATTAACATCGAAGAAGTAAAACGTCCAGAACTTGCTGCTAAGTTAGTTGCCGAAAACATTGCTCGTCAATTGGAACGCCGTATTAATTTCCGCCGTGCTACCAAGATGACCGCGCAAAACACAATGGCCGCTGG
This sequence comes from Saccharimonadales bacterium (SeqCode), assembly GCA_035704495.1. GTDB lineage: Bacteria > Patescibacteriota > Saccharimonadia > Saccharimonadales > Saccharimonadaceae > UBA6022. Next base: position 25,702 of record DASSWW010000053.1, on the reverse strand, counting down.
CGCAAAGGGTATCCGTATCCAAGTTGCTGGCCGACTAAACAATGCAGAAATGGCACGCAAAGAAAAGGTAATCGAAGGTTCGGTTCCACTTCATACACTTCGTGCTGACATTGACTTTCATACCGCTCGCGCAGTATTGCCTGGTGCCGGTATCGTTGGTGTCAAAGTCTGGATTTACAAGGGTGAAAGGGTTGATCGATAATGTTATTGCCAAAGAAAACCAAGTACCGAAAAGTTCGCAAGGGTAAAAACCCCGGCCGCGCGACTCGTGGCCAGTACGTTGCCTTTGGTGATTATGGCTTGCAGTCACAATCTAACGAACGCATTACCAGTCGCCAAATCGAGTCTGCTCGTCAGGCGATGACCCGCTACATCAAACGTGGTGGTAAAATCTGGATCCGCATCTTTCCACACACCCCTGTTACGCGCAAGCCACAGGACGTGAAAATGGGATCAGGCAAAGGTAACCCCGAGTTCTTTGTCGCCAAAGTAAAAGCTGGCACTGTTATGTTTGAAATGAAAGGCGTTGACGAAGAAGTAGCACGCGAGGCAATGCGTCTAGCTGCACATAAACTTCCCGTTAAAACCAAATTCGTCATAAGGGAGCAGGCATAATGGCTGATAAAAAACCAACTACCAAAGCACCAAAAGCGAAAGCCACTAAAAAGGCTGAAGAAGTAAAGACAATCGAGCAACTGCGAGATGATTTAGCCGCTAAACAAGCTGATCAAATTGCAGCAAAACGCGGACATGCGGCTGGTGAACTAACCAACCCACGTGTTCTGACGCACACTCGTAAAGAAATCGCCCGCCTTCACACTGCTATCCGAGCAGCCGAGATTGCGGACGCAAAGGAGAGTAAATAATATGGCCAAGACATTGACTGGTATCGTGACCTCGGACGTTGCGGACAAAACCATCACCATCACTGTAACTAGTCGTGAAACGCATCCTATTTATGGCAAACAGTATACTGTAACCCGCAAGTACGCAGCTCACGACGAAAAGAACGAAGCAAAAAAAGGCGACAAGGTAACTATCGCCCCAATCCGTCCTGTTTCAAAGCGAAAAGCATACACGCTAACTGAAGTCGTCGAAAAATCACGTGGTTCAATCACGTTAAAAGATGACGAGGTAAAGGCGTAGTATGATTCAGCAAGAAACCCGACTAAAAGTAACCGACAACAGCGGCGCCAAAGAAGTTCTTTGTATCCGTGTTCTTGGTGGCACCGGACGACGATACGCCCGCGTTGGTGATATCTTCGTTGCAACGGTAAAAACCGCTAATCCGACTGGCGTTGTCAAACGTAAATCAGTTGTCAAAGCAGTTGTTGTCCGTACCAAAAAAGCAATCAACCGCAAAGACGGTAGCACGATTTCCTTTGATGATAATGCCTGCGTTATCATCGGTGACGACAAAAACCCTAAAGGAACTCGTGTTTTCGGTCCTGTACCACGCGAACTTCGCGACATGGGCTACGCAAAAATTATCAGCCTAGCACCGGAGGTACTATAATATGGCACAACGTATTCAAAAAGACGATATCGTCAAACTGATTAGCGGTGCTAAAAAAGGCACCACTGGCAAAGTACTGCAAGTACTGGCTAAAAAGAACGCTGTTCTGGTTGAAGGCGTCGGTACAAAACACCGTCACGTCAAACCATCACAACTTAACCCACGCGGCGGCAGCAAGGACATTCATGTTCCAACGCCTATGCACAAAGTGGCATTAGTTGTTGATGAAAAATCAGCCACAACCAGCCGTGTTGGCTATGTAAAGAACGCCGACGGCACCAAGGTTCGCCTTGCACGTCAGGCAAAAAATAAGGAGATCAAGTAATGGCAAAAGCTACTATGACTGCTGCTACTCCTCGCTTGAAAGCTTTGTATAAACAGCAGTTTACCAAAGAACTCCAGGCCGAATTGAATCTTGCGAACGTACACCAAGTACCAAAGCTCGAGAAAATCGTGGTGAGCGTGGGTATTGGCAAGAACAAAGACGACAAACGTTTTTACGAAGTCGTCAAAAACACTTTGGAAAAAATCACTGGTCAAGCACCAGTCGATCGTATGGCCAAAAAATCAATCGCTGGTTTTAAAATCCGTGCCGGTATGAACCGTGTCGGAATCAGCGTGACGCTACGCGGAGCTCGTATGTACGAATTCCTCGACCGTCTTTCTAACATTGCGCTTCCTCGTGTCCGCGACTTTCACGGTATCGGTGCGAAAGGCTTTGACAAGGGTGGTAATTACAACCTAGGTATCATCGAACAGTCAGTTTTTCCAGAACTAACGTTCGAAGAAACACAAGTACTGCACGGTTTGCAGGTAACCTTCGCAATTCGAAACGAAGACCCAGCACACTCACGCGCCCTACTTGAAAAGTTCGGTCTACCATTTGAGAAAGAAGGAGGCAAACGCTAATGGCCAAAAAATCTGCTGTCGCTCGCGACGAAAAACGCAAGAAAATGATTCTAAAGTTTGCCGCTAAACGCGCCGAACTAAAAGAACTTGGTGACCTGGAAGGTTTGCAAAAACTTCCGAAAAACAGTTCGCCAACTCGTTGGAAAAATCGTGACGTTCTACACGGACGACCACGCGCATACATGCGACGTTTCGGCCTGAACCGTATCAATTTCCGCGAAAAAGCATCTAAGGGCGAAATCCCAGGCATTACAAAAAGTAGTTGGTAAGAAGGAAAGGAATAAAATATGTCATTACAATCAACTGACCCAATCGCTGACCTTCTTACCCGCATCCGTAATGCGGCTATGGTCGGCAAGAACGAAGTTCGTGTACCATCAAGCAAAATTAAAAAAGTAGTTGCCGAGCAGCTTAAAAAAGCAAAATACCTGACTGACGTCAAGGTAGAAGCTGGCAAACCACGCGATACGTTGGTCATTACGATCAACAAACCAGGCGAAAACTGCAACATCACCGAAATCACTCGCTTGTCCAAACCAGGACGTCGCGTGTATGTCGGATCAACTGACATTCCACGCGTCAAAAGCGGTCGTGGACTGGTACTTATCAGCACCAGCAAAGGTGTCATGGCCGGCCACGAAGCAACCAAGCAACGACTTGGCGGTGAATTACTGTTGAAGGTATACTAAAAAGGTTAAACAAAGGAATAAATTATGAGTCGAATCGGAAAACTACCAATTGACGTACCATCAGGTGTGACAATCACGGTTGATTCAGATGTTATTTCAGTCAAAGGGCCAAAAGGCGAACTGACTGTTCCACATCTGAGCGACGTGACGGTTACCCTAGAAGGTACACAAGCAACCGTTACCCGTAAGGATGATGAAAAAGTCGCTAAAGCCCAACACGGCTTGCAGCGCGCCCTACTATTTAACGCAGTCGAAGGCGTGACTAAAGCTTTTGAAAAGAAGCTCGAAGTTAACGGTGTTGGTTTTCGCGTTAGTGGTGGTGGTCAAGAAATTGAAATGCTACTTGGCTTTTCACACCCTGTTAAATACAAATCAATCGAAGGCGTCAATCTGGCTGTCGACAAAATGACCATTACGGTCAGCGGCATCAGCAAACAAGCTGTCGGCCAAGTTGCTGCCGAAATCCGCGCACTTAAAAAACCAGAACCTTACAAAGGTAAAGGTATTAAATATGCTGACGAAGTTGTACTTCGCAAGGCAGGAAAGGCTGGTAAGTAATCATGGCAGATTTTGCTAAAAAATTACTCAACAAATCTTTGCGCAAAAATCGCGTTCGTAGCAAAGTAACCGGTACCGCCGAACGCCCACGTTTGACTGTTTCTATCAGTAACAAACACGTCAGCGCACAAATTATTGACGACGCAAAACAACACACGCTCGCTGCTGCAACAACTGTTGGCACCAAGCAAACAGGCACACTCAGCGAACAAGCTGCTGTTGTTGGCGCTGATATCGCTAAAAAAGCTAAAAAAGCAAAGATTAACGCAGTAGTGTTTGATCGCAACGGTCGCCAGTACGCTGGTCGCCTAAGTGCGCTCGCTGATGCTGCCCGCAAGGAAGGTTTGGAGTTCTAATATGGCCGAAACAGCTACTACTAACACTCGTGCTCCCCAAAGTCGTGGAGGCCGCGATAACCGCCGTAACGATGGTCCACAAGAGCCAAAGCAATTTGAAGAATTAGTCATTAACATCGATCGTGTTGCCCGTGTGGTAAAAGGTGGACGACGATTCCGCTTTAAAGCATTGGTCGTTGTCGGTGACCGCAAAAACAAAGTTGGTGTCGGCGTGTCAAAAGGACAAGACGTCCAGACAGCAATCGCCAAAGCAACTGATGTCGCTAAAAAGAATATGATTACCATTCCTATTCTGAATGATACGATTCCACACGATGCCGAAATTAAAGTATCAGGCGCTCAAGTACTGATCAAACCAGCCGCACCAGGTACCGGTATTATTGCCGGCGGTGTTGTTCGTTCGATTATCGGCGTGACTGGTATTCGTAACATGCTTTCAAAATCACTTGGTTCAACCAACAAAGTCAACATTGCCTACGCAACAATTGACGCACTGAAAAGCCTGGTTCCACGTGATGAATGGCTGAACGCGCCAAAGAAAAAGACTGCTCCTAAAAAAGCAGCAAGCAAAGAGGAGACAAAATAATGAAGTACAACGAACTCCAAGTTACTGCTAACAAAGACCGCAAGCGTAAAGGCCGCGGAATCTCGGCTGGCCAAGGTAAAACTGCTGGTCGTGGTACCAAAGGGCAAGGCGCTCGTACTGGTAAAAAGCTGGGCGCTATGTTCCAGGGTGGACAGCGCGCACTAGTCCAGGCCGTTCCAAAGGCCCGTGGCTTTAAAAGCCTGAAAAGCCCTGCACAGGTCGTTTACCTTGACCACCTGAACGCATTTGCCGGTAAAACCGTCGATAACCAATCATTGTTCAAGGCTGGCTATATTGCAACGCCATTTCATACAGTTAAAGTCATCGCACGCGGTGAACTAACCGAAAAGGTAACTCTAAAAGTTCAGGCCGCTAGCAAAAGCGTCCAGGCTGCAATCACCAAAGCTGGTGGTACGTTTACAAAAACCGCCACCCCGCTAAAGAAAAGCACCAAAGAAGCTGAAAAAGCTGACAAATAGTCAAACCGACTAATGATAAAAACTCCGGATACTCCCGGAGTTTTTATTTATGTCGACACTAGTGTAGTTGCATAATTTACAAAATATGGTATATTTAATACAAAATGATGGTCAATTTGACTATTATCGCTCCTACCATAGAAAGAGGCAGGTATGTCACCTGTAGCCATACTCATGATACCGGTAGTAATACATGTACTTATCATGTTTTCGTTCCTTGCCCTCGACCATGCACGCAGACAGATCGTGAAAGGAACCCATCTCAGTTACGTTGCAAAAACCTGGGCTATTCTGTTGACTATAGCAAGCATCGTCAACCTTGTGCCGTTTACGGGTTGTATGCTGTATCTGATTAGATCAAGCACAGTGCCGTCGGCTATCGTCAGCTGTGCATGTGCGTTCATGTTATTTATAAGCATGTGCGACCTACGCAAGTTACTGTACGATGACGACGAGGACAGTTGGTTTACCGACCGGCGTAAAAAAATCAAGCGCTGGATGAACGACGTTCGTACATCATTTATTCGCAAGCCTGTGCCTGTCAGATTCTAAATCACCCCGCAACCCTAACGGTCGAGCCCCGCTCCCGAAAGGGTGGCGGGGTTTTCGACTTTTTGGTGACATCTGTAGTATAATGATGGATGAATTATGGCTACGCAAGTACGTAGCTCTGTAAAAATGAGGGTAAAGAACACACATGAACTGGAAGACGATTTTCCGATCATTCAAAAATAAAGACATGCAGAAACGTCTGCTGATTATTCTAGGTATTTTCGTAGCCTACAGGCTGCTAGCACACATTCCAGTACCACTTGCCGAACCAACACAGTTACGCCAGGTCATCGATAGTGTGATTGGCAGCAGTAACTTTGGTGGATTTTTGAACCTGCTTTCTGGTGGTGCACTAGCACAGTTCTCGATTGTATTGGTCGGTATGAGCCCGTTCATTACCGCTTCGATTATCACGCAGCTGCTCACAAAAGCTATTCCAAAACTTGAGGAACTGCACAAAGACGGTGAATCTGGCCGCCGTAAAATCAACCAGTGGACACGTATGCTGTCACTACCACTTGCGATTATTCAGTCGATTGCCTTTATTTATATCCTCCGTCAAACGGTACTTGCAGGTAACGCCACGGGGCTATCCGACCCGACCGCAATGGAATGGATCGTTGCGGTTACTGCAATGACCGCTGGTGCAATGTTGCTGATGTGGATGGGTGAGTTAATCACCGAGCAAGGCATCGGTAACGGTATCAGCTTGATTATCTTTGCCGGTATTATCAGTCAATTGCCGACCACCCTGGCGAGTATCGGTACGTCACTGACTGACACGTCAGCTGGTGTACTAAATGTTTTCGGCTGGTTTACGCTGCCAGTCAACCCAACCGCGTTCTGGGTAACGTTAGGGGTGGTAACCGTATCGTTAGCGGTGTTATATATACTGGTCAAAATCAACGAAGCGCAGCGTATTATTACTATTAATTATGCCAAACGTGTACAGGGTAATAGCAACTACGGCGGCGTCAAAAGCATTCTGCCAGTCAAACTAATCGCTGCCGGTGTGATTCCCGTCATTTTTGCGGTCGCGTTTTTGTCACTGCCTGCGTTTATTGGACAGGTGATTAAAGCGACCGGCAACCCTGCGTATATGGCCCTTGCTAACAATCTGATTACGTGGTTTCAGGCACCACAGCCCGGCGCCTTTACTGGCGATACATTTGGGGCGATTATCTACCCGGCATCCTACTTTATATTGGTGATTCTGTTTACCTACTTCTACACCGGTATCGTATTTAACTCGAACGAAATTGCAGAAAACTTGCAAAAACAAGGTGGTTTTGTCGAAGGTGTCCGCCCGGGTATTCAGACCGAGAAGTACCTAGCTAAAACGATGAACCGTCTGGTGCTGTTCGGGGCATTGGCATTAGGCTTTATTGCGATTATGCCGTTTGGTGCCGAATATATCTTTGCACAATTAGGCGTTAATGCGGCCAACCTGGCTATCGGTGGTACCGGACTGCTGATTGTTGTCCAGGTAGGGCTCGATTCACTGCGCCAAATCAACTCCCGCGCATTGATGGTCACGTACGACGACTACCAATAAAAAGTACTTTTCATCATAAATCGTTTGTGATATAACAATATGAGGTCTAAGTAGCCCTTATCGACACGACGTCTAAACACCGTTCGCGCAAAGAGTGAACGGTGTATTTTTTTGGAAGGAAAGTGAAATGTCTATTATCGCTAAGTTTCGCTTACAAAAAGCGATCAAGCACACGGAAGCTCTATTAGAGGCAAACAAAAGATCTGACGATCTTTTGTACGCCGAAATGCGCAACTGTGAACAGCATGACGATTCAATCACTATCTGTGCCGTCATGAATCCATACGCAGACAAATCAGTATGGGCTAAAACCCATACTGATGACGGCGCTTTACGTGCTCAGCTCAAACTAGAACGACTAAATCTTGAAGCAAAACTCGCAGACCTGCGAACGCAACTTGACGAACCGTCGGACAACACTCTGGTTTCCATCCATTAATCCAACGAGCCGTCATGGCACCCTATAGTTATCGGCGAAGCAATTATTGTTTTACTGATAGGGGTGTCGTGGCGGCTTTTTACTTGTCCAAGATTGCATTTATCAAGAAATAATGATATAAAATATATAACCGAACAGCTATAGCAAACCATCCGTTTGCGACTAGACAAACGGTGTACTTTTAGAAAAGGTGAGACATCATGAACCCCAGCCCGACAATTGAGCAGTCCTCAATTCAGGCAAACGGAGAGTTAAACCTTCGGGCGCTTGTTGAATTATGCGACAGCGATCCTGTCGTAAAAGACGTCGTCAGTTCTATCATCAACCCTGGATTTGGTGACTGGATAAAAGAACAAAACAGACACATCATGAGCAGAGCGCATCAGCTACAACGTGTCTGGGAGGACGAAAATCCTCACAAGCAACCAGGTAAAAAGTTTGAAGATTGGTTAGTTGGTAAATCGGTTGGAACCGTTTTATCCAATCAATGCATCGAAGGCACGTTTCTGCCATTCCAGATCGCCGAAATGATGACGTTCAAAGACATTACGCTACGGTTTAGACTGGAACACGATGATGATCAGATGAACATAACAGATGTTCGACCAACCAAATTGGTGCTGCGCGCCAACAAATGAGGTCTTCCTTACTAAAAAACAACCGCCGTCATGGCACTCCATAATCATCAGCGAAGCAATTGTTTTACTGAGAGGGGTGTCGTGGCGGCTTTTTACTGCTTAGTCTACGTAGCAATGAGTAAACCTGAATCTAGACACCTTATACCTTTAGCGCCGAAGACTGTGGAATCGGTTGTAATAACCGATTCCAGCCGAACGCTTTAGTAGACTTCCTGTGGAAGTCTACTAAAAAAGAGTGCCGAGGTGATGAATGGTAGAAGGTTTTTAGATTCAGGTGGGTACATATTGACGAAAATGCATAATGCGCTACAATAGAATTATCAAAAGAACTTCGCGAATGAAACATTCGTGACGTTATTCTAGAAAGTGCTTGTCGCACGACAGATTATCGTGTATAATCTACTACTGTAACTTATGGCTAGTCAAAAGGAAGTAATTAAATTGCAAGGAAAGGTAGTGGAAGCACTGCCTAATACTCAATTTAAGGTTGAACTAGAGAATGGCCATACAGTCCTGTGCCATATTTCGGGTAAAATGCGCAAGCATTACATCCGTTTGGTACCGGGCGATAGAGTGGAAGTAGAGTTGACCCCTTACGATCTTACTAAGGGCAGAATCAGCTTCCGCATGCGGGAATAAATTTAAAGGAAAACTGGAGTTTGTAGCGCTCATGAAAGTTCGTGCGAGTGTCAAAAAAATCAGTCCAGATGATCAGTTGATTCGACGTAAAGGTCGGTTGACGGTTATCAACAAGAAGAAACCTAAAAATAAGCAAAGGCAGGGTTAAGCATGGCTCGAATAGCTGGAATTGTTATTCCATCTGAAAAGCAAGTGCAGATCGCTTTGACGTATATCTACGGCATCGGTCCACACTTCGCATCGACCATCCTTGCGGCGGCTAGCATAAAGCCGACCACTCGGGTGAAAGATCTCACCGAGGCTGAAGAACAGCGACTACGCGAGATAATCGATACCGATTATACCGTCGAAGGCGACCTACAGCGCTTGGTAACAAATAACATTAAGCGTCTAAAGGACGTCGGAGCGTATCGCGGTTTGCGACACAAATCTGGACTTCCTGTAAACGGACAACGTACTCGAACGAACGCACGAACTCGTAAGGGTAAATCAGTTGCCGTTGGCGGTACTCAAAAAAAGGCAGCGTCTAAGACGTAGAAAGGAATATAGATTATGGCAGATGCAAAAACGACAACTCGTAAAAAACAGCGCCGATCAGTTCCTTCTGGTCAGCTGCACATTCAGGCAACGTTTAATAACACGATTATTACGTTCACAGATAAAAAAGGTAACGTACTGGCTGCAGCTAGTGCAGGTGCTTGTGGTTTCCGCGGAAGCAAAAAGGGCACTGCATACGCAGCACAGGTCGCAGCTGAAAAAGCCGCTGAAACCGTCAAAGGTCTTCACGGTTTAAGTGCTGTCGATGTATTTATCAAAGGTGTTGGTCTAGGGCGTGATGCCGCGGTTCGCGCACTTGGTAACTACGAAATTACCGTTGATAGTATTAAAGATGTGACCGGCGTACCTCATGGTGGCGTTCGTCCACGTAAGGCACGGAGGGCTTAATCCATGGCACGAGATACTTCTCCTATTGTCAAACAAAGCCGCCGCGAAGGCTACGCCCTTCATCCAAAGGCGCACAAAATTATGGCTAAAAAGACTGGCATTCCAGGGCAGCACGCTCATGGTCGCCAGGGCAAACAAAGCCTATACGCAATTCAATTGCGCGAAAAGCAAAAAGTTCGCCGAACCTACGGCCTGATGGAAAAACAATTTGCACGTCTGATGGACGAAGCTGACCGATCAAGTGGTCACGGCGTTCTACCAGGTGAATTGTTACTTCAACTACTTGAACGACGTTTAGACAACGCTGTCTACCGCGCTGGTTTAGCGACCAGTCGCCGTGCTGCACGTCAATTAGTCGGTCACGGGCACTTTATGTTAAACGGCCGTCGCGTCGACATTCCATCTATCCGCCTAAAAGTTGGTGATGAAATCGTCGTCCGTCCAAAAAGCACAAAATCTGGTTACTTTACCGAAATTGATGACGTGGTCAAAAACTCGATCCAAGGTCCTCTTAGCTGGCTAAAAAGCGATGTTAAGAAACTTAAAATCGACATCACAGGTCTTCCAAAACGCGAAGAAGCAGAAGTAGATATTAATGAGCAGCTAATCGTTGAGTATTACTCACGTTAAAGGGTAAGGAGAGAACATATGACAAAAGTAATTCACAACCCCGCACTTGCGAACATCGATGAACAAAGCGCCACCAGCGCAACGTTCGCTATCGAACCATTGCACGCGGGCTACGGCAATACCCTTGGTAACAGCTTCCGTCGCGTACTGCTTTCTAGCATTGAAGGCGCAGCAATTGTTGCATTTCGTATCGAAGGCGCAACACACGAGTTTACAACCGTTGAAGGTGTCAAAGAAGATGTCGTTGACATCATGCTTAACCTAAAAAACGTTCGTCTAAAAGTCCACAGCGACCAACCGATCGAACTACGCCTAGAGAAAAAAGGCGCTGGCCCTATCACTGCCGCTGATATCAAAACGACTGCTGATGTCGATATCATCAACACTGATCAAATTATCGCAACAATCGACAATCCAAAGACATCTGTCCTGATCGACTTAGTTGTCGAAGCTGGCCGCGGTTACCGGACTATCGAAGAATCAAGCGCATCACGTTTGCACAGCGACATGATTGCCTTGGACGCTGTTTTCAGCCCAGTCTTACGTGTTCGTTACAAAGTAGAGAGCACTCGTGTTGGCCAAGAAACCAACCTTGATAAACTGCTACTGACCGTTGATACCGATGGTACACTGAGCCCACGCGAAGCTTTTGAAGAAGCTGCTGCGATTTTGGTTAACCAATACACTGCACTTGCAGGTTCTACAACAGTCGAAGCCGCACCAGCACTTGGTGCTGTTAGCGAAGACGAAGTCAGCGAATTAAACACTTCAATCGAAGAGCTTAATTTGACTGCACGTACTGCCAATGCATTGATCAACAATGACATTCGCACCGTTCACGACCTTGTCACGCTTAGCGAACAAGACTTACGCGAACTAAAGGGCTTTGGATCTAAAGCACTTGATGAAGTAAAAGATAAACTAGCGGAGCTGGAGCTTTAAGATGCATCGACACGGATACAAAGGGCGCAAATTTGGTCGCGAACGCGATCAGCGCCGCGCATTGCTCAAGGGCTTGGCAACAAGCCTCGTCGAGCATGGCAAAATCGAGACGACGCTGCCAAAAGCCAAAGAGCTTGTGCGTTATATAGAAAAAGTTATTACAAAAGCTAAAAAAGGTGGTTTGCATAACCGTCGCCAAGTGATTGCCGCATTGTCTACTCAGGCAGCTGCATTCAAACTAGTGGACGAAATTGCTCCACAGCTAACCGGTCGTACTAGTGGACACGTCCGAGTACAACGTACTCGTCTGCGTGTCGGTGATGGTGCACAGATGGCAACAATTGAATTTGTTGACGAACTGAAAACCGTAGCGAAAGAGGAGGTGAAAGCGTAATGGTTGTTAATGCTAAAACCTATTCACAAAAGCCAAGCGAAGTATCGCGCCGCTGGATCCTCATCGATGCCAGCCAAGCACCACTTGGTCGCGTTTCAACACAGATTGCAAAATACCTGATTGGTAAATACAAACCCACCTACAGTCCGCACATCGACGGTGGCGACTACGTTGTCGTTATCAATGCAAAAAATGCTGTTGTTACTGGTAAAAAAGAAGAGGGCAAAGTCTATTATCGTCACAGTGGCTATCCAGGTGGTATCAGCGACGAAACATTGTCGGAACGCCGCGAAAAATACCCAGAACGCATTGTCGAAGCTGCGGTCAAGGGTATGCTACCAAAAAACAAATTGGCTGCCGAACGCATGACTCGCCTTCGTATTTTTCCTGGTAACGAACATACACATACTGCACAGACACCAGAGAAAGTTGAGGTTAAATAATTATGGCCCAAAACGATGACAATCGAAAATACTTCTACGGTCTAGGTCGTCGCAAAGCCGCTACCGCACGCGCACGTTTGTACGCTGGTAAAGGCAAAGTAACGATCAACGACAAGCCGGCAAACGAATATTTGTCAGACAACAAGACAATGCTAGCCGAAATCACCGACCCGCTTGCCCTCGTTGGCAAACAAAAAGATTTTGATGTCACTATCAAAGTAAAAGGTGGTGGTCTGGCCGGACAAGTCGACGCAATCAAACTAGCGATCGCTAAAGCAATCACTGTTGGTCACGCCGACTTACGTTCAACGCTTAAAAAAGCCGAATTTTTGCGCCGCGATCCTCGCGAAAAAGAACGCAAAAAATACGGTCTGCGAAAAGCTCGCAAGCGCGAACAATACTCAAAGCGTTAAACGCTGCACCTATACATCTACTCCTCTCTGGCGACAGAGGGAGTTTTTGTTATAATACGGATAGTTTCAAACCGCTCACTTGTAAAGCCACATGAATGTCGATAGGTAGTGACAGTGGTAACAATAGGCAGGTTCTCACTGCTAGATAAGTTCTTGCAAATAGGATAAGCTGGTAATATACATTATGGAAACTGATACACTATCAATTGAGGATTTTTTCACCAACGCTGGCGACCGCGAGGAACAGCTGCGCCAATTAGATGATATTATTCAATCAGCTGCACCGTCATTACAACCACAATTGGTCGACGGTATGTTTGGAAAAATGCTTGGCTACGGCAATATACCATACCAAACAAAAAGCATGAAAAAACCGGGTATGTGGCCACTGATTGCATTAGCCGCACAAAAAAATCATATCAGCATATACGCCTGCGTTATACTGGATGGCCAATATATCGCCGAAAAATATGAATCAAAACTAGGTAAAGTAAACTGCGGCAAAAGCTGTATTCGATTTAAAAAATTAGATGATTTAGATCTGAATGGCCTACAGGAGATGCTGACAGATATTAATCAGCGTTTTGAAGCCGGCGAAAAACTCTACGATATTTAACGCACTATATCAAACCAAAGAAAAAGCGCCCTGACTATTCGTATTACTACGATAGTCAGGGCGTTTAGTCCTTAGATCCTTTGCCACGATAGGCTTTTACGCACATCCGTTAGGATAATTGCAAGCTGTTCCGTGCATCAATCGACACGCCTCTTCGTCGGACATATCGTATGTCTCTGCCGAAGCTTGCTCAAGAAACGCTTGCTTTCTAGCATTTGCTTCATTTTGTAGAGCGGTTGCGACGTTTCGTATCGCTGAAATTGACACAAAAGATTTTGACGTCTCTGTCGCTTTAATTTTCGATTCGATTGGTATCGCGTTTATCAGATAATCGACTAAAATATCGACTTGCTTGGTGCCACTTTTTACAGCAACCCCGCAGTCTTGGTCATTCTGAACCACGCCCATTTGCACTAATGCGTTAAAGCACATTGGCCATTGTCGTAGTGACACGGACGAGGTGTTGCGAATATCCTGCAATATTTCTGACCGAGCAAGTTCATTCTCATAATTGTAGGTAAGGCACGCGATAATAATCGCGGCAACCGCCAAAAAACAAGCAAACGATGCGATGATCATATTAATGCCGTCGGTGTTGTTAATCATCGCAATAACAATCAAGGTATACACGACTGCTACTGAAATTACTTTCCAAATATAGCTCGTAACCGGTGGTTTGCCGGTTGTGGCGCGCGCATACGCAGACAGCAACGCTTGGACGGGGTCGTTATTTTGATACGACATGACATTCCTCTCGAATAGCAAAGATGTAAATGAACTAAGAACTACGTATATTATGCCTTAATTTAAGTTTTATGTCTATACTGCGATATTCAGCCTCGATACCTATTGCCATATGTAAAAATGATACTATAATATATAAATAGTACCTTTACATTCCTATCGACAGGATCGTGGTTCAAATGGGCAAAAGACTTAAACTATTACGACTAATGTGGCTTCAGGCGGGATATGAAACATTAATTCGTGAAAGCGAACGAACAACTGACCATATCGCCGTCCTAGATAATAATAGCGAGTCAAAAAAGCAACTGATCAATGAAAAGAACAACTTGGAACGCCAGCTTCAACACATGAAACCCGAAATCGATGCAATCGAAGAAGAGTTAGGAACGGCGGCCAACAAAATGACCGAACAACCCAGTCCAGAATACGAACGTGCGCCGTATAAATTTTTATCCGGCGTTACCAACAAAGGACTCGGCCCGTTACCACCGAACATACATCAATCGGTTCCAACCGTGGGTGAAGTGGTAGCAATCAAAACACCAAAACTACTCCTTGCAGTGATGTTGCTATGGACAATCGGTGTCGTATTGATTGGTCCCTTGGTGGCACCTTGGATGTTATTTGGGTTAGGATATTACTTTTTCGATAACTTCGCTGGTGTTAATTTGGCGATGTTTGGCCCAATTCATGTGCTTGTCGTTGCATGTGCGCTGTTCGCTGCCTTCAAAAGAGATTCGATGCACAACTATTTTTACGGCAACACAATCCGACAGGTGCAAACATATCGAATGGGTGCAGAGTCGTGGACATTAGGACAGCGCATCTACAGCTGTGTTATTTATACGCTCGAAGCTTTATTACTGTTTGCGCTGTATCCGTTTATCATGCTTTTGGTCATGCCGGGAATAGCGGCAATGTTGCTATACGTTTACCTGGATGAATATCATTTCAGTGGCAGCATCAAACGTGCAACATTGATATCGTCAAAGCTCCACGCCGCCTATTTAATGGCATTATCGTGGCTGCTCGGCGCAATCATCCTGGTTCCCTGGATTTTTCAGATGATAGTTAGGTAGGTATTATAGCCTCGCATCAACAACAATAGAAGAGCCTCGCTTTCTTGTTGCAGAAATGCGAGGCTCTTTTAATACTAATCTCAATACTTTATATAACCAACCGGCGTATAATAAAGACAGAAAGTAAGTGAGAGTATGAGTATCAAACGTAAACCATCACGAATCTACCTAATCGTTGTCGTTTTGATTTTAATTATTATCGCTGGCGCAACTGTCGTGTGGTGGTTCTCAGACAAAGACCCTCGCGAACCACAAATTAGCTATCTGCCACAGCTGTATTAAATACCAATTGAAAATATCCACCCTACAAGGATGGATATGATTACTTGATATAAGCAGTAGCATCGAAAAAACATACTCGTAAGTGGGCGCCTAGCGATAATGATTGCTTGGCGCCCACTACGGGGAAGTAGTTACTTGGACGGTTGGTGCGGAGGCTTTTGGGGCGGCCGCGGTGGTGTCTGAGGCAGATTTGTTGGTGGCGTTTCTGATTGATTGTGACTCTGTTGTTTATCGAACTTGTGCTGCAGCCAGTCATTCAGCCCAACCATGCGGTTTGGCGTCAGGACAGAATAACTAACCGCTGCGATAACTGCTATTTGCAGCAGACTTACGACAAGTTCGACCATAACAAAAGCGGGGGCAAACTGCCATGTCACGTACGCAGCCGTACCCATCACGACACCCAACACCTGCGCTACACCAGCCACAATGAACAAAATCATCAAAGCAACCTTGCGCTGCTTAAAGTTACGGCCAATGTTGCGAAAACGACCTTGGTTATCCACGTCGAGTACGCGTCCTGCAACGAGTGCAGTTAACATAGCAATCCATGTACACAATATAGCGAAAAGGATCATTTTAATCAGTCCTCATATCCATTCTTCACTTAACCTCGCGCTTTTCGCGACGCTACTGTCATGCATTATACAGACTATTAATTGTCGCGTACAGCTCATAGTGCTGTATTTATTTAATGATAGTTGATAAAGAATACTACACGTTTACGTCGCGTCGTTGAAAGAATATGTACGCAACCGCCAATGCGACGGCAGAACTAGCTGCTAATACGGCGACGTGGCCAACCGTTAGACCATCGGTTAGTATTTGCCGCGCATCATAATAATAAAAAGGTGAAAAATACTTTGCGACTTCGATTGATTCGACTAGCGGCGCCAATGTGTGCGAAAAATAACCTAGTATCAACAACGCGGCACCAATTCCAAGCGCCAATCCACGGGAGCCCGTCGCTGTTTGCACAGCTAGCGCAATAAAAGCAAACAGCACACCAAGCAGCCAGCCAGAAAACGTCGCATAAAACACTGTCGTAAGCGACACCTCAAATGACATAAACCACACACCAAACGCCACAGCAAGCCAGGTTGCAAATGATACTAGTGCAAGCTGTATGGCAATTGCACAGGCTTTTTCAAGTAGTATTCGTCCACGACTCATCGGGCTAGCAAGCAGTAGTTCTAATGTCCCCGAACTTTCTTCTCGCCCAACTGCACTGGCTCCAGCGCCAATACCGATGATTGCCAGGGCAATTGGCAACACCATGCCAAATACTTCGACGCCCAACCAACCTTCGGGGGTGCCGATCGAACCAATTTGGCCGGCAATCGCTTCGAATCCAGCTGGCATATCGACCAGCATTTTGTCGTATTGTTTTGCCATCGAATCGTACAATGCAACGACCATCACAACGATCAAAAACAGTCCCAGACTCCAAAAAAACGTGCTTTTTCGCGTCGTCCATAGCGATACAAATAAAATCGATTTATTCATCTGATGTCTCCGTATAGTAATGCATAAACAAATCTTCTAGCGTAATATCTTGGGATTCAAAATCCGTCACATTATAGCGAGCAAGTGATTTTATAAACGAACTCACCTCGCCAGTTACCGTTAATACGGCTTCGTCGCCGTTTATTTCTGCGGCGCTAACGCTATTGATCGATTGCAGTTCATCCAGACTTAGCATCGTATCAAACCGCACTACGTAACGTTTTAGCTGTAAATTATTTTCGTCTGTTTGCAAATCTTCGATAGCAACCAGTTTGCCTTCGCGGATAAACGCCGCACGATGACAGATTTTTTGTACTTCGGTTAAATCATGTGATGATATAAATATCGTGCTACCCCTAGCGCTTGCTTCCGTCACCATGTCATAAAATACCTGCTTCATTAGCGGATCCAAGCCGCTAGTTGGTTCGTCTAAAATAATCAAATCCGGACGGTTCATGAATGCCTGAATTAACCCGATTTTTTGTACATTACCCTTTGATAATGTGCGAATAGGGCGATTAAACGTAGCATTGAATCGTTTTTGTAAATCGTCAATATAATCCCAATCAGCGCCTTTGCGGAGTGATGCCAAATACGTTAGTAGCTGTTTGCCAGTCATGTCATTGTACAGCGCAATATCACCAGCCAAATAACCAACATGTCTTTTCAATGGGACACTATCGCGCACGCTATCCAGCCCAAACACACTAATGTCACCGTCGGTTGGGCGAATAAAGTTCAAAATTGCGCGGATTGTCGTGCTTTTACCGGCCCCATTTGGTCCTAAAAAGCCGAACACCTCACCGGGCTCTAGCTGCAAACTGACGTTTTCGACTGCCGTAGATATACTGTACTTTTTTGTCAAATTTGTTAGTTTTAGTGGCACCACTGCGTTTTTCATATTCTTATACTATCAACAAAAGCATAAGAAGTGAACCTCACAGATAAAGGTGTCATCTGCGCAATTTATTTGTATACTAGAGGAATGTGGGAAAGCATTATTCACCGATGGTTACGTGTACCGTACACGTTATATGTGCGTACTAATCGAAAAGGCAAAAAGCCGCGGGCAACAGTATTGTTTTTACATGGTATTGGCAATACTGGGGCTGCCTGGGACGATGTAATTGCAAAATTGCCTAGCGACATACGCATTATCTCGATAGATTTATTAGGTTTTGGAAAATCACCAAAACCAAAACATCTGGTCTATAGCGCTAGAACACAGGCCCGTGCCGTTATATCGACACTGATTACGCAAGCAATTGCCGGTAGACTTATTATTGTCGGTCATTCGCTAGGAGCGTTAGTAGCGGTCGAAGTCGCCAAACGCTACCCAATGATCATCCGATCGCTTATTTTATGTAGTCCACCGTTTTACACCAGTGAAGACGACAAAGCACCGCTGCACCGAGAACGTCGTTTGCGTGAATTTTATACGTTAGTAAAAACTCACCCTGAACAATTCGTTAAAATATCAGCACTGGCGATGAAATACAATCTATCCAGCAAGTCATTTAGCGTTACTATTGATGACGTCGATTCGTACATCGAAACATTAGAATCTAGTATCCTAAACCAAACAGCACTGCGTGATGCAGAACGACTTAAAAAACCAATGACACTTATCCATGGCCGGTTCGACCCACTCGTCATAAAATCAAATATGACAAAACTGGTCGAATACAACAATCAGGCCGAATTGCGCGTCGTTTCAAGCGGTCACGAAGTTCGCGGACGATACGTGTCAGCTGTCGTCAAGGCAATTAACGACGCATTGCAGCCGCCCGCCTAGGTTTGGCTGTTATCTAACAGAGATATAACGTATAATAAAGCTACTATGACAAAACCTGTAATCCTGACTGGGCTGCGAGCCAACAACGACCTGACCATCGGTAATTATTTTGGTGGCATGCTGCCTATTATAGATATGGCCAAGCAAAAGTCTGACGACTATCAGATTAATATGTTTATTCCTGATTTACACAGTTTTACAACACCGATTAATCATGACAAATTGTACGACCAAATTTTGCATAACGCCCGTTTGTTTGCGGCTGCCGGTTTGCCGCTCGACAACGATAATATTTATCTATACCGCCAAAGTTATATTAGTGCACATAGTGAATTAACCTGGATTTTGGATTGCTTTACAGGCATGGGTGAATTAGGTCGCATGACACAATACAAAGAGAAAAGTTATAGCTTAGACCTCGCAAAGCTTTCGTCTGATGAAACTCACGATATAGAGGTGCGTAGTGCCGCAGCCAACCTTTTTAAACCCGTATCAGTTGGTTTATTTAATTATCCCGTCCTCATGGCATCAGATATCTTACTCTACAACGCCAAATACATTCCAGTTGGCGACGACCAAACACAACATCTAGAATTTACACGCGATATTGCACAGCGAATCAACAACAAGTTTGGTGATGTGTTTGCTATTCCCGAATCAGTTCCAAAACAACACGAATTTTTTGGCAAAGACCAAGGCCTGCGCATCAAAGACCTAATTGATCCAACTAAAAAAATGAGTAAATCGGACGAATCGGGCAGGGGAGTCATCTTTTTAGTCGACGAACCGGCGATAGCGGCCAAAAAAATTATGTCCGCTACGACTGATGACAAGGCCGAAATCCATTACGATAAAACCAACCAGCCTGGTATTTCTAACCTACTAGAAATATTGGCGTTACTGCGTGGACAAAATCTGCAAGAAACGGTCGCGGAGTTCGAAGGCCAAACTCGCTACGGTGACTTTAAAAAAGTCGTTGCCGATGAAATGGAACGATTTTTGATTGATTTTCAGCAACGTCTGACGACAATTGACGACAATGCTATCATCGAAAGACTAGAACAATCCGAACGTGATTTAGCGCTAATCGCCAACGCGACATTACTGCGCGCACAACAAGCTGCTGGCCTGCGTCCAAGGAACAATTAACATGGTAAAAGTCGCTAGTTCTGATATTGTCGCTATTTTGCGCCGCTTTGAACTAGCTGGTGACGAAAACGTACCGCGCCATATCGAACAGGTTAAAATAACAAATCCAAAACCTCTCAGCACATTGGTATCGTTTCGCTTTATGAAAAGGCAATTCTACGTTTTATTCGACGACGATGCATTGGACGATACAGAATACGTATTGCAGCAAGTGCAAACCGTACAGCCAGACGTTAACGGTGATGTGCTGGCCAATCCAAATGACCATATTACGACCTACGCTCTGCCATATAGAAGCAAAGAAGTATACTTATTCGCCGTCCGTTCCGAAAAACGCCGATTAGATCAGGAATTAGCCGAACGTTATCCAAATACATCGCGCAGTACCTGGCAAAAACACATCAAAGCCGGACACGTCAGCGTCAACGGTGAAGAACAATTATCACCAAAACGTGACGTTAACGATGCTGATAATATTGCCGTTAATGCACCGGATGCAATTGATTTTAGTAATCAGGAACTACCGATTATTTACATTGACGATAATGTAATCGTGATCAACAAACCCGTTGGCGTATTGACCCATGCCAAAGGCGCATTGAATGATGAATTTACCGTTGCTGAGTTTTTTCGCCGCTATACGACCGTCGGACTAGATACTAACCGCCCAGGCATTATCCACCGACTTGACCGCGATACTAGCGGCGTTATGATTGGTGCACGTAACGAACAAACAGCTACAATGCTGCAAAAGCAGTTTGCCGATCGCAAAACAAAAAAAACCTATATTGCGATTACTCAGGGCGTGCCAAAAAACGATCACGCGCGAATTGATTTGCCAATCGGCCGCAATCCATCGGCACCTAGTACGTTTCGCGTTGACGCCAAAGGAAAGCCCGCAATTACCGATTACAATACGCTCGCTACAACCGATACCCAAAGTTTAATCGAACTAAAACCGTTAACTGGCCGAACTCATCAACTACGCGTTCATATGCGTTATCTAAACACACCGATTCTGGGCGACCGAGTGTACGGCAAAGCAGCTGATCGATTATACCTACACGCAAAACGACTGGAAATTACTATTCCCACAAGCGATCGCCGCGTTTTTGAAGTACCAGTTCCTGCCGAATTTACTACTCATTTCCCAAACGAGGTTTAGCGATGCAACGACCCGTCCTTCATCCGACATCAAAAGCATTACTTGAAGCTTATTTAAAGGATTTACCGCAAGCCTTGATCATCACCGGCAAAGAAGGCACTGGCACACTAGAAGTTGCACGATATATATCTGCCACGCTTAAATCACCCGAAGAAGTAATTCTACCGAAAAAAAAGTCAAAAGACGGCAATCGTTTCGAAGTCGATGTCGAAAACGGCAAAGTCCTCACCGAAGACATTCGAGCGCTTTATGACAGCGTACGCGGCAAACAAACCACGCCGCGCGTTTTTATCATCCGTAGTGCTGATCGCATGATGCCCGCCGCACAGCACGCGCTACTAAAACTATTGGAAGAACCGGCACCAAACATCTATTTTGTTTTAGAAACCTACAACACGGAGCGATTGTTTGCAACGATTCGATCACGCGCACAAATAATGACAATATTGCCGTTAACAGCCGAACAAACAGATGAATATATAAAAAAACTTGGGGTGAGTGACGCCACCAAACACAGACAGTTGTGCTATATTGCCACGGGTTTACCAACCGAACTGCGTCGTTTAATACAGGACGAAGATTATTTTAACACCCGTGCACAATTGATAAACGATGCACGCGATCTGTTGCAAGCTGACCCCTATCAAAAACTGTTAGTCGTACAAAAATATCAAACAAATCGTGAAAACGCATCGCTATTGATCGATAGCGCACTGCAAATTGCCCGACACAGTGTCAGCGCACATCCGCAACACGTTTTAATCACTCAGTTGGATAAGTTGCTGCTAGTAAAAGAAAATATCGCCAGCAACCACAACGTCCGTCTGCAGCTAGCGCAGTTTGTGCTATAATAAAAAAATATGTTAGGTATATTATTGGTAGCAGCGTTTGGTGTTTGGGCAGTACTAAAGCACCAGACAATTAACGAGGTTGTGACAGATTTACCGCTAAAAATATCTGAAAAACTTGATCGTCTATGGGACGTTGCGCAGGAATCACTACGTGAACGCAAATATCTGCGTGCCGAAAAGGCACTATTAACAATTTTGCGTGTCGATGAGCGTAATTCGACTGCCTACAACCGCTTGGGTATTCTGTACGCCAAACAACAGGCGTACAAAGACGCAATCGAATGTTTTGAAATCGCACAATCACTTGAACCTAGTTCAAGTAGCTTGCACAATGTCGGATTAATTTATTACGAAACACAGCATTATGAAAAGGCCGCGCTAGCGTTCGAACAAGCCCTAGCGATGGAAGACAACATTGCCGCGCGTCATATCGCCTATGCTAAAGTCCAAGAAAAACTTGGTCGTAACAAGCGAATGATCGAATCATTAGAACGTGCCGTCGAACTCGATCCTATCCCACAAACACTCAATATTCTGGCTGACGCCTATGATCGTACCGGACAAGCAGAATTATCGGCCGATCTGCGCGCAAAAGCAGCTAAAATGATTATCCCACAAGGGCAACCAAAGCGCATTCGACAAACCCGTCGCGTAGTGATGTAGTATTGACTTTTTAGCACTTTTTTGTTATAGTATCACTACGTTCGTTTACAATAGACCAAGGAGTCAAATTGGCACGTCCACAAGCCAACAATCAAGAAGCAATCGCCTCCGCCTTGCGGGAATATCAGCTGGAACAGCAATATGAAGCTGAGGAAGCCGAGGAGTCCGAAAAGGAACGTCCAGCTGACGAGCATAACGAAATTTCGTTGAAGTTTGTCTGCTACGACGCCTATCATGACGAGTGCACAAATGAGACACACCACAACCTCCTGCGCGATAACGAAGCTATCGATAGGATGTTGATGCTAAGCGGAATCGACCCGACAGACGGAACGCGGTTCACGTATCACCAGCACATGCTTGCGCTGAGCCTGCTTGATTATCCGCTATCAGAAGCGGAATGGCGCGTTGTTCAAGCAAAATGGAACATGGAAGACGAATCGGCTACTGATGACGAATTGAGTGATTACACAGGCGATGAACTCGCTTCACTCATGAACCACGTCACCAACACGTAAACACTTTCGATTTGTAATACGAACTAGCCCCAGAGAGAAATCTCCGGGGCTTTGTTCTTTTACAAAATAAATCAAATTAATATGGAGCCACGATTGGGATTTGAACCCAAGACCCCTTCCTTACCATGGAAGTGCTCTACCACTGAGCTATCGCGGCATAGGTACCATTCTCGCACACGTGCTCTACGTATAATTTACATTCCACGCAGAAGCTATCACGGCACAATACCTCGGTTAATTGTACCAAATATGATAATTTGTGCCAAGTGTCGTCGCTGATGAACAACCATAGTATTATTTAAACATAAGTAATAAGTCTTCTAAAAATGAATATTCGGGTGTACACTACAATTAGACAGGCGTCAGCAGCAAAAGCTGTCCGTATCACCACCCATACTTCCTTTTACCGCGACCTGGTAAACAAAAAAGCATTTTTCCCGAGCATATAACAAATATGTTTATGTACATTTAAAAACAAGGAGTACGGTATGGGTATGGAACAAATAGTACAAACCCGAGAAAAAGCGCCATCTAAAGTAAACTTACGAGCAAGCTTGTATGAAGAGATGTTACAATCACGTAACTATGCTGACAAAAACGCGTATCCTGATATCGAAAACCTAGAACAATTGGAAGGCCATTGGCAAAATGCACAAAGCGACCCAGAAAGAAGTCGACGAGGAATAAAACAAATCGACGTACTACTAGGGCGTATTGCATTTGAAATTATGATGAGAAAAAGAGAAGCCGAGCAATAGACATCCAATAATAAAATCGGTTACATACAACGTAACCGCGACCGCATGCCACGAATATGATATTAGATCTGTTGCTCTTTGTTTCACTATTGAAATCACATCCGTTATTAGGTACACTTGTATCTGTACTTTATATCGTGCCGTCTTAGCTCAGTTGGTTAGAGCAGCTGTTTTGTAAACAGCAGGTCCTCGGTTCGAATCCGAGAGACGGCTCCACGATAAAACAATGAAATTCGTTGTTTTATGTATGGATAAAACGTCCCAGTACGCTGGGGTAGTGAAGCGGTCAAACACAACAGACTGTAAATCTGTCCTCTTTCGAGTTCGCAGGTTCGAATCCTGCCCCCAGTACCAAATAAATAATCCATCCCCATGATGGATTATTTATTTGGTCTTGCAGATTTTAGCTTGCGAACCTTTTGCCCATATCCTAATCATCCTCTACCCTAAACACAAACAATATGTTTGTCCTGTCCAAACATAGTGATATACTATGTGACAAGGTATAGATTCATTCATCTTACTTCGTAGTCGCCTATTTAAAAGATGGGGGACAAGCAGCTATCCCAATGAG
The DNA here is from genome assembly GCA_035704495.1 of Saccharimonadales bacterium (SeqCode). Taxonomy (GTDB): domain Bacteria; phylum Patescibacteriota; class Saccharimonadia; order Saccharimonadales; family Saccharimonadaceae; genus UBA6022. The sequence continues at coordinate 1,316 of DASSWW010000053.1, read as the reverse complement.
GATGTGATTAACATCATGAGATATTCAAGAAATTGTAACCAGTGCAAAAATAAATTCATTTTTGCGGATAACAATTGCGTGATATACATTTATTTGAAGGATGACCTCAGCAATCATATTGCATTTACGTGCGATGACTGTGGTTTGATGCAACGTGTGTATTATTCAGCAAAAGGTCTTCTGAAAGTCATTAACAACCTTGACGGCACGCTCAAACATTTCGAGTTGCCGCCAGATGCAGTGAGGATCGAAGCGCGCAAAAAGCGAGCGAACACAAAAGGCGCAGCCATTGATAATCATCGCTTGACCGCTGAAGAGAATAAAATTCTTAATATGTTCACCGAAGATATTAAGAATTTAAGCACTGAAGAGGTTGATAAACTACGAGAAAGTGAGTCGAACTTTGATTCATCCGATACGGATACTGAGTAACATCACAGTGATTTTCAACTCATTTTTCTTGAAAGGATATACCCCACGTCGCTAGTCCCCTCGACATTTAAATAGGGGACTTTACTCATGTCTGCCTATTTTTATCTGTTCGACCTCTAGCCATAATGATATATTCATGCTACAATTATTTAGATTGCAATAACAAATCTAAGCGAGTAAGTGATGGCAAAGAAGAATACAAAGCGCAAATTAGTAGGACTAGTCAGTGACCTAAGTGGTCACCGTACTTACTACACGACTAAAAACGTACAAAATACGACCGAAAAGATCGTCCTAAAAAAATACGATCCAATCGCTCGTACTCATGCAACCTACACCGAAACCAAGAAAAACCTTGGTCGTAACGAGATTAAACCTCGCAAGAGCTAGTTACGTTCTGTCTAATAATAAAAACCTCTCCAACAGAGAGGTTTTTATTATTCGTCTCTATCCTCGACCTGCTGTTGATCGATTGACTGCGCCAGCCATGTGCCAGATTTTAACATTGTTTCTAACAGGTGCGTGGTCGGCCGTTGGTTTTCGGCATACAGATACAAATTATTTTCACTTACTTCGATAGCTAATGCTCCAAACCTTTCTGCGATATGTTTTGTCATCGATTGATGGAACAAACGTTCGGCGCTAACCGCCTGTTCAGGCTTGGCATACATTGTGTACCGATTTAAAAACGCTGCGTCATATGGCTGCATAGCACCAAGCGGCACGTGCGAAAATTGCGAAAATTTCGTAAAAAAGTGTGCGTAAAATGTTTCGCTATGCGTATTCAGCCCCAAAAAAACATGCGGTAAGTCGACCGACCTATGTAAATCAAATACCATAATCGTCCAGACATGGTTTTTTGTTGGTTTACCCGGAAAACGTAT
>DASSWW010000049.1:0-10179 GCA_035704495.1 Saccharimonadales bacterium (SeqCode) | reverse complement strand
CGGAACTATTATCGAAATGGGTGGCGGTCAGCCGCTCAGTGTAGAATTTGTTCACGAAAAAGCCTTTTTCGATCAACAAATAAAACATGGTTTTTATACCGCAGAAAGCCTAGCCGATCATGGCTTCCACGACGACAAAGGTTACGATGCATACAAACACGGCCCCTACTCATTTGACTACCTGCCAAAATCTGCCTTGCACAAAGCCATCCTGCGCGGTAACCGCGACGCCAGCGAACGCATCGAACACCAAACCAGCCCGCGCAATCCCAACCTATACGGCCCAGATGGCAAGCCAATTTCCCTCAACTCCGTCACACAGCGCGCCATCGATGAGGCAAAACGCTTGGCAGCGATACGAGGAACGGCTTAGTTAACTAGCTAGCGCTTGTCCAACTGTCATGGGCGCTGCAAAGGATTGATGAGTATCATCGATGCATCGTCTTTGTGCGGTCGTTCAATCTCCCAACTGATTTGGCGATTCATAAGTGCAGAACAGATTGCTTTTGCACTCATCTGAGGGCGAATATTAAGTCGTGAAATAACCGGCTTGACCACCTCATCCCAAATAGCCCAATCAAACTTTTGGATTGAAAATAATGATGGATCCACTAGTTCAGGACTGCACCAGCCACCCTCACCATACGAATTGGTACTGTCAGCTAGTTGTTGCTCTCTCAGCGCCTTTGCCCGTGTACCGTTTAAATGCGATCGAATTTCCTCTTCCAGCCCAGGATATTTAGCCAACGCAGACTGCAAAACCAGATAATCATCGTGCGCCGCTTGAAAATGGTATTCTTGCAGGTCGGTGCCTTGCTGCCAATTGCCCAACATACCATCGGACATCACGTAAAGCTCACTGTTTTTACCGCTATACGCATGGCTTGCGCCCACATCAGCAACACGATCAGGCATGCCGACACCTCTTCTGCCCAGATAATTTATCGGTTCCCACGAGTCTGTTTGCTGCTCCATGAAAAATGGTATTCGCTGCGTATCAGTGTCATAAATAACAGCGCCTGTGTCGCCTGCCGTGACAAAACTCGCTTCATCTTTATGTAGCCGTACAAGTGATCCGACACAAACACCACTTTCAAAGTCTAATTCAACCGCCCTCCGGGCAAACTGCATCGCCTCGTGCAAATCTGTACCACCCTGATGAAAATACACACTGGTTGCATCGGCCGCGGTCAGTGCGGCTAGCGCTGGCGAACCGACATCGGTCGTACCACCCGCGCCATCAAAAACCCCGGCGACATTATATTTTGGAACGACAACGGTGGCGTCCTGACCAATCAGATTTACCTCATCATTCACCGATTTAGCTTCGCCATTATGCGCACTGCCAAACACACTATATGACAAACCATTTGCCAGCACCCCTTCGCGATAAATTTCTTTCGACATATTATCAGTGTAGCAAGAAATTTAAAAGGACATATCTTATCCCCTTCATAAAGGTATGTGATTGTAGTCATTCACCCCTGTAAATATATTGACATCATGTAAAGTTAGTGGTAAGGTATATGTAATGCCTACGCCTATGCGCAGGTGGCTATCGTATTATCGATAGTAACGCCCCATACCAAAGGCTTTTTGGTATGTTCTTTACAGACAGGATTTGACCAAATGAACACGAAACCCATTACGATGGCTGAGGCACTCGACACCTCTAGCGTACAGCACAGCACGTCGCAAATTGCTTACAGCGTGATGCTTGGCGGTATTGGACTGTCGGCACGCATAGCGTCGGCTCTAAAAGGTTACGACATCAGTTATCACGCGGGGGCACGTCCGCTGACCGCGCAACGTCACGTCCGCAACGGCCTATTTATGCTCCTCCACGCCACCGGACTAAGTTCGTCTAGCTATAAGTTATGGCGGCGATACAACAAAACGGCATCACCGTACGTTGGACTTACGCAGATTAAGACCAGTAATGTCGCAATCAACACGGCGGTCGGCCTACTTATCACCAGCCTGACGACGCGCGAGCTCATCGCCGGTACGTCTTTGGTGCACAAGCATCCGATTTCGACCTACGGTCGTGTCATAACCGGTCTATCGCTTGTCTCCACGATTGCCACCACGGCGCAGAATGCAATAGAGCTTCACCGGCGCAAAGATGACTGGCTGCCGCAGGTTCGTATTGTCGCCGCGATGGTTCGGAGTAATCCGAAAAGTATCATTGGCCGAAAGCGGCTTCGACCATCGCTCGACAGTCTTGACCCGGCTGCAATGGAAGACATCGAGAAAAGCTTGCGTAAAATCCTGAACGAACAGCGCCCTTAACCGCGCATACCGCACCTATCTTGTTGCCTAAAAACAACCAGATTGGTGTGAAATACCAGCCCCCGACTCTGTAGTAGGCACTTAGCCTCCGGAGTGATTCGGGGGCTATTTGCTTTTTTAGCGTTTTTCGTGTATAATATAACTATGTCGAACAACCAGAGACGCGCTCTCATGGTTTACGAGGTTTTGATTGCACTAGCCAGTCTCTATGCCATCACGGCAGAACATATCGCTCGCATCACCAGAGACATATACGTCTTTGCCGATGTATGGGGAACGTACACGTACCTCAGCAATACCCTCGTAGCCTTTGCGCTACTGACAAGCACATTCGCATTATGGAAAAGAAAAGATTGGAGGTGGGTCGACTACCTGCGCGGCGGCGCGACACTAGCAATTATTGTCACCGGTGCCGTATTTGCACTACTCGTCGGCACCAGCAACCCAGTGTTTGCTGTCAACAACGACATTATGCACAATGTCGTGCCGGTAGCTGTGGTATTAGCGTGGTTTTTGCATCCGCCCACCAGACCGCTTCGGTTTAGTCGAACGTGTTGGTTGTGGCTGGTATTTCCGGTGACGTACGCGGTTTTCGCTATCACTCATGGTCAGATTACAGGTGATTATTATTACAATTTCCTGAGTATCGATAACCGTGGGTGGAGCGACGTTCTGAGTACCATCAGCCAACTAGCTGCCGCTGCCGTCGTTGTTACGTGGCTGCTATCGTGGCTACAACCACGCCTGCAGCCGCAGATTGCCACGCATTTCAAAGCAGTCTGGGCGCGCCAACCAGCCGCCTGATTTTCCATCATACCCAACATGGCCGCACCCTATTTACTGGGGTGCGGCCAATTTACTTTTGGACAAAAGACGATAATGCAATAATGTACATGCTTATGGTAAAAATGGTATAATAAAACTATGTTCAAGACACCACAAGACAAAGCTAATAACGATAAAAAGCCCAACCAAGCTCACCTTGGTAACCATTTAACTGGCTTTGCTACAGACTTGCTGCTTGGCGGTACTAAACAAGACATTGACTCTAGCTTTAATCCCAAATCGTGGACCAACAAACCCAAAGATAAACACGGTAACAAAAACAGAAACGGAAAATAAGCGTCATGAAAAACCCACCCTTGTCATAGTAGCTATGAAACGCAGACGCATGGCCTGCTTAGGGTGGGGTGTTTTGTGATTAAGAAAAGATTTATTTGTAGTGACATTCTGTGGGCGGCTTGGAATTGCCGCCCACAGAAGTTAGCTCAGCAGCCCGTAAAGGCTACTTGATATCGACATTCTCTGGCGTGTAGGGCATCGGAATGACAATTGCGTCCCGCAGCCCCCATTCGGTCATCACCGTCAGGTTCGTACCTTCACGACTCTGGTCAATCGGCACAAAGCCACGGGCAATGTTGATTTCGTGCTGGGGACTCCAGCAAGCCGACGTCACATCGCCCAGTTTCTGCGTACCTTCGGGAAGAATGTAGAATCTACCCAAAAACTCGGGCCGACCAAATTCAACCTCGACAGCATCATTCGCATCGTAGACATCACCGGCAGGAGTTCTGATGGTGCCATCAGCCTGACGATGTGTCGACTCTGGTAACCAGTGCACATCATGTCGGTCATAGACATGCCATAGTCGCGACATCGAGCCATCGTTGTACCATCCAACCGACTCACCCATGATACGGATACCGACCAACTTGCGGCTCGGTCCCGTTTCACGCAGTTGTTCGATTGCTTCCTTGCCGCGATACCAACCTTTCTTGCTGATTGGTATGATGCGGTTAAGCTGTGTGTGGTCAACGTACACCTCGAACGGGTTGGTTAACCCGTCGCGGGTGATATCGTTACCAAACGACAGAATACCGCCAGGTATGCGCTGGGTATGACCGGGACCAATCTGGTCTCCGCCATGGGCACGCACCGCTGCGACAGTAGTTTCCCAAAAACTCTTACCTACCTTGGACGCATTGTAAACAATGCACTCAAAGCCGGGCAAGCGGGAGAAGCCGGTTCGCGGCGTCGATATCTCGACAACCGTACCGTCGTGACAAGTCATCGAACGACGAATCTTGGCGCCAGCTGTTTGTACCCACTGACCAACTTCATTTTTCTCGCACTCGGTAAACCAGTAGTACGGGATGTAGTTGTCGGCAGTCATAAAGCTGTCGTCGTCGAGCAAATCACGCATGACGTCAACCGCATTTGGTCCTTGAATCTGGACCATCGCGATATCAGGCATACTGACCTGAACATCGAGCGCCATGCCAGCAGTAACTAGTCCGTCGAGGAAATCCTCGGCGATACGCTGCATGTCGCTATCGGATGACGTAAACAGGAACTCCTGTGCACCTAGTCGATACATGACCGGGTCATTGATCAGGCCACCTCGATTGTTCAGAATCGGGGTATATTTGCCCTGACCAGCTGAACATTTGGTCAGATCCTGAGTCGTCAGCATGTCAGCAAGCGTCTCGGCATCGGGCCCGCTAATCAGCGTGCCTACCTCGACGGCCACATTCCATAGTGACACGGTATGGTTTAGATACCAGTGCTCTTTGGCCAAATCGCCGTTGTTGCGGTTGTGAACCATATGAGAATACACCGATATACGGCGATTCACCAACTCTTCGTCGGTATAGCCGTCAACAAACGGCGTATCTTGGACGATACTCATCGGCACGTAGGCACATTCTGGAATGTGTCTGATCTGGGCCATCGGCTTTGGTGCCTGGGCGTTTGTAGCCATTACGGCCACCTCCTTTTGTAAGAGCATATTTGCTCTTGTCGTCCCCACAATCATTCGATACTTGAGTTGTCTGTCTCAAGATGGGGGAATTACGCGGCAGCTATTATCTAGCGCGCAAATACCCCACCTTGAACTTCAATCTTTTCATGTTAATGTACAAAACAAGGTGGTGCTATATTTATATATACAAAAAATCCCGTAAACACGCGGTTTACAAGCCACCCAGAAACTTTTATTTTACTATAAAATATAGCCCAACCATCGGAAGTTGAACTATCAACTTGATTAAATAATAGCATTATTCTATAATAATGCAATAACAATATTGTATTCGACAACTATTTGAGGAGTGGATTCTGTGCGTGGGATTGATGAGCATTACCGATACGTCGGCGAATAGAATGCCTGTTTCTCCGTCACTTGGTGGAGTAAACAGTTCAGCGTCAAATGAGTTTGTTTCTTGGCAATCTATTTCAGTCGTTACGTATGCCACCGCCACGCTAACCGCGGCAAAACTAAAAAGACTTTTTAAATACTGCGCACCTCGAACAAGGCTAAAAGTTATCTGTTATCGATTGACGTATCGTTTAATGTGTTTGTTGGCTCAGAGGTAGAATTATTCTTTTTTACGACGTTATATCTCGCTTCCTCGCGTGTGACCTTTTCGATAGGATCTACTTGGTGATTAGGCATTACAATGAAAGTATCTCGATCCGTGTGGATTTCTTGATACTCGTTAAGTAGCATGGATATACGCTCAGCACAATTTTCGTCAGAACACTCGCATTTAAATTCTAACTTCATATCATCATCTCGTATCAGATGAAGGTTGTTGTCTTCAATATGCATCGCATCAAGTGCATCGAGGTCATCTCCAACTTTTTCGTTCGCACGACGGAATATCATTTCATTTTCTATTTGTCGCCGTTCTGCATGTGACATATTCATTAGACTTATTATAACATTTCTGTTAGCACATGTATCAGGAATAAAGCTTACTGAAAAACAAAATATCTACGCCGACTACTCTGCGCAGCGCTGACTAAATGAGTCGGTTGTGTCTAAATGGTCGTTAAGTTTGGTAGACACACTGATTTTATTGGTAAAAGGATTGATATTAAAGACTCGCACTTTAATCAATTGGCAATCGGCTGCAAGTTCGACCAAGGTGAAGCTTTGCTCATCTGGCGTTGGCATAGGCTGTTCGGCTTCCTTGTCTAACTGGGCCATGCGCAGCCCGCTCCCACCCGTGGTGCCAGTTTGAATATTCCAGGTATCAGACTGTTCGTCGTATTTTATTTCTGGATGATGCAAATGGCCATTACCAGTCATAGCGACATATTGGCCGGTGCCAGCCAGCATTTCTGGTTCGTGGGTAACCACTAGGTCGGTTGGCTCGCCAGCCTCGGCTGCTTGCTTTAAGTGATGACGTAAGCGTTGATTGAATTTCAACTTGACTTCATCGGCGCCTGGCAAATATTCGCCGCTTACGCTGTGGAAAGGATCGCCAGCTAATGTGACACGAAAACCGTTTATGTTGACATCCCTGATTTCGCCAGGACCAGCTGCTACGGCGTTTTTTAATTCATCTACCGCTTCGGCTACCGCCGGAGAATCGTGATTGCCACTCGCGTAATAATACATAACGCCCAAATCTTCTATGCCAGTATCAAGGTCGCGCATTTTCACATTGTCTGGATCGGTGGCAAACAAAGCTTCTTGAGCCGTGCCTAAATCAGTCAAGTCGCCCGAATCAATAACGGCGTCAATCTCGTACGACTTAACGATGTTTTCCAGCATCGCGTAAACATCTCGGTTGTGGATATCCGACACAAACAATAGGCGCTGAGCAGTTGGCGGTAAATCAGCTCGCCTGGCTGCCTCTTGCTGTACTATTTTGGCAAAAGCGTAAAAGCCACCAATGTTTTTATAGGCAGTGTCACGATCAATGTCATCAAGTTTCGAAATACTTTCTGTATACTCTTGTGTTTGTGCGATTGTTCCATGAAAAGTAGGGTTGGCAAGTTCGTTAGTGTCAAACTCGGCTAAACCAGCACTAGAGCCAACGAGCATAGCGGTACTCAGGCCAGCTGCGGCTAGCTGTTCCCTACTAGGCAAACGCTGACGTCTGGCGACCGCCGAAGCCAAGTAAGTACTTAACGCGGCCCCGCCAGCAAAGGCGCCGATTGAACGCGCATATATCAGCCATTTGTCATCGGCGATTTGTTCTATATCTTGCGTCACTTGGGTTCTCAGGTTATCGGTGCCTGTTTCTAGATTTGTGATACTCATACCACCGCTCATTCCACTACCTTCTGCGGTAATTATGTCAGTGAGTTGATCTAGATCAAATTCAGTTGGCTTTATAGAAATTTGTGGACCAAAATCATGTGTGTCAGCGGTAATATTACCCAAAAAGCCCCCATTGAATTTTGTTTCACCGTCAATCGTGTCTAGCGTTGGGTACGGTACAGACAAATCGTAGTCGCCAGGAATAATATCGGCATAGTCGTAATCGACCTTTAGGCCAACTTCAGTTGCAACGGGGCCGATATCCATTGGCGTTTGACCAAGGCCGCTATTCATAGCCACGCTGCCACCACCAATACCAACCGCTGTCAGTAGCGTTACTTTACCGATATTACGGCTATAGCGCGACAGCTTCGATCGTTCTTCTGTTTTAGGTGACCGAGGTGATTCTGTTTCTTTATTACCAAACATACCTGTATAGTACACCTATTAAAAAATAATTTCAATGCCTTGTAAATGACGAATATTGTTTTCTGATGGCTGGGGTGCATGCGGACTCAGCGTCGGGGTATGAAAAATGCCAGACCAAATGGTCTGACGATTTTCATAGTTCTCGCTAGTGGACTTACTTCGTAATTACAATAGCTTGACTATAGGTCTAATGACTCTGCTATAGCTACAACCTCACTCAACACTACGTTGGTAGAATCCTTAGAAAAATCTACCTCACGCGGATACTGATCGCCTTTTTCGTAGGTAGTTAGAAGTATGAATATATATTTGCCGCCCGACTTAATAGCACATCCACTGCCGTCTACGGGTTCACATGAACTTATTGCAGCATAATTATTATGAGCCGTTTTTATAACATATAGTTTCGTACCCTTGGCCGTAGTTACTTCATTAACAACTGACGCTTCACCCTGGTATCCATCTTTTAAATAATCCGTCTCCATTGCATGAAAGCCTAACCGATACAAAACCCCACCTACCGTCTTGAATAGTGTAGATCCGCCCTTGTGCTCCCAACCTTCCGGATATGTCACCGAAACTGACGGCCCATTATGTAGATTCATTACGGTTGATGTATCCATACCTTTATTCTCATCACCAGACTTTACATCGTTAGTGGATGTAGTTGGCGTATTCGTCAAAGAGCTTTCATTCTTTTGACTATCAATAGTCACAAAATTCTGCCAAAAGATAAACCCTAAAGGTCCGATCAATGCGATAACTAAACCGATAATAATTACTGTATGTGCGCTGCCGTTTTGAGATGAGTCTTTAACCATACGTTTAGAATACACCGACAAGACGCAAGATACTATTTATGCTTGGCTCCCGCTAGCGGACGTACTTCGCAACTTTATAGGAACCGGAGCGACTTCTCAACCACATCTACAAACTTTTGCCGAGAAGATTCTGAGTTATCGCGCAGGCCACCATTAGTTTCTGGATATCTATTATAGCCAATTGTAATGTGCTGGGTGCTGTTTATATCTATGTAGTACCTAGTAGACTCAAGACCTGACATAATCGTCTCTCGGCCAGCAACCGTTACGGATTTTCTTGCATCTTTACCATCAATCTTTACATTGGTGAATGGAGAGATGTGACCCAACTCCGCATACTCATCGCTATTGTCTACAACTTTAAAGAACATTTGTGGTGGAAAATCAGATCCACCGCCACAAAGCTGAGTACTTTTACCATCAATAATGGCAATTCCTTCATTCGTTGTCCCGAAATATACTTGGTTTTGCGGGTTTTCAACGTACATATCATTACATTCTAATTTTATCCATTCTTTAGGATACGTAAACTCGACGCCAATTGATTCGTTACGATAAGTAAGTGTGTCATCTTCAGGCGTGTTGACGGCTATGTTCGTATTAGTAGCATCGCTCTTGTTTATGAAATTCTGCCAAAGCACCAATCCAAGCACACCTACAATTGCGATGACAAGAACTACAGTGATTACGGCAAATACGCTACCGTTTTGAGAAGAATAATTTTTAACCATAAGCTTAGAATACATTATGGAGATAGATTATTCCATTTTTTCTACAAACAAAAAGACCCTCAGTTCGAAGATCTTTAAGCATAATTATTTTGGCTCCCCACACAGGTCACGAACTCTATAACAGATACGGGTGTTACAAATGGGACATTACTAGCGTACTGTGTAATGTGTCTCGCTACAGCTAAGAAAAGAATATCTCCTACGGATATAAGACAGTTTAGTGACGAAGAGAAAGTAAGGTTGGTTAAATATTTTGATTGTCTGATTGAAATGGAGACGAGCTTAAGAAAGCAAGTTTCATAAAATGACTACATAGTGAAATACTTACGATCCAGCCCGTACTTTTAGCATTGCGATGATGTTATCTATCCTTCTAAGTAGATCGTCGTAGGTCAAAATATCTACCATGTTCGAATACTTCTTCCTGATGATCCCAAGATCGAATTTTTGTTCAGGTGACAACTTATGATCTCGTCCGTGTAGAATAATTGACTTAGGGTTTGCTATTTTTATCTCAAGAGCGGCAGGTAGCTGTGACCTATACTTTGTTTGTATGGTCTTTTCGATGTCTCTACCTCCTTTACTAAGGTAAAATAGATATTTCTCAGCCTGCATTATTGCACCCGAGAGTTCACCATGAGGTATGTAATTATCTCTGTAAACTCCCCGTGCTAGAACTTTATCATCAAAAGGCTTTTTTATCTCAATCAGGTCAACTCCACCATTGGCATCTACTAGCATAAGATCGATCTCTCTTCTCGTAGACTTCGACGGGTCTGAATATGATTCTTTTAAATTGACCTTGTGAAGTATAGCTATATATTGAGGGAATATAAGCAGGAAAAGATCAGCG
>DASSWW010000007.1:0-19298 GCA_035704495.1 Saccharimonadales bacterium (SeqCode) | reverse complement strand
ATAATTGGTACGCTCGTTCTTATTTTTTTGCCACTTAGTACGGTTGTTAAATTGTTTGTACGCCGCGCACGTCCGCAAACAATTTATACCGAAACGATGAAAATTAAAACGTATAGCTTTCCAAGTAGCCACGCCTATAGTGCGGCACTTGCTGGTGGTTACATGGCAGCGATGGCGTATGCGTTATTGCCCGATCCATGGAATGGTATTGTCAGTTTAATCGTCATTGCCGTTATCGCCGCGATTGGAATTTCGCGAGTACACGTTGGTGCACATTATCCATCCGATGTCACTGTCGGATGGATGGCGGGTATCGCTGTGTTGTTAGTAATCCTATATAGCTAACTATGATGATGTCGCTTGTTTTCTTTTATGATAAAAGTCTTATTTTGATAGTGCCAACATTAAAAAACGACACAAATCAACGTAGTTCAAGTGAAATAGATTACTGAAAAAAGGACAGAAAAACGATTAGATAGATTCGGAACATTATAGTATTCGTTACGTTAGGAGGAATATGAATAAAGTCACACAATCTTCGATTGAACTATTGCAGCAACCACAGAACGCATCAGTACTCAGCATCTATCTACCGACTCATCGTTATCCGACGCCGCCGCACATGCAAGAAGACCAAATTCGTTTTAAAAACTTGATTCGTAAGGCGAGAGATGAGTGGCAAAAAAACAGTAACGACCATGCGGTCGACGATATATATAAGCAGTTAGAAGCAAAACTCGATGACTTAGATTTTTGGCAACAGGCAACCGAAGGGACGGCAGTTTTTGCTAGCCCTGACCATATCGAAACTTATCATTTACCGATTGAATGTGAAGAGCGAGTATACGTTGGGGATAGCTACGACATCACGCCACTCCGTATTATTATGACGCTTGATCAACCATATTATTTGATTGCGTTAGCGATGCACAATACAAAACTGCTGCGAGGCGATATATATGGCCTAGAGCCAGTTGCTATCGAATTTCCAACCAGTCCAGAAGACGCATTGAACATTGACGAGATGTTCTCGAACAGCCGCACGGTTCGTAGCCGAGAAGGACCGTCCGGGGCCGACAATGCCATCAGTCCTCACGGACAAGGTGATTCGAGCGAGGCTGGGCGTGAAGAGCGATTACAGTATTTTCGTATCATCGACGGTATAATTGCCGACTCTGCAGTAATTGACCAGACACTTCCTGTTTTAATTGCCGGTACCGACAGTGAAGCAGGTGATTATAAAAATATCAGTAAACTACCGACGCTGCTATCCACCTATCTGCAAGGCAACCACACGACGACACCACTGCAAGGCCTTCACGCGCAGGCATGGCAAATTATACATAATGAAGTCGTCAACAAAAAAACAGCGACGGCCGTTGAGCAGTTTCAAGAACTTCGCGGAGTCGAAAAATCATCGCGCGACATACAACACATCACCGAATCAGCTGACGCGGGACGCATAGGAACCCTGCTGGTGACGATGCTGCGCATGACAACCGATTCAGTCAGCGACACCGTTCATACAGCGGTGCCAATCATTACATTTACAGAAAACTACGAACACGGTCATATCATAGAATTGGTCCAGAAGGTAGCAGCTCAAGGGGGGAGAATACTGGGATTAAATTACGATTCTATGCCCGAAAAAGTACCAGTAGCGGCGATTTACCGCTACTAACGGATAGTAAAATAACGCCCTGTTATGTTTTCTTATTTAATCAAGCACGAAAAAACGATTTCAAAAATCATATTAATCACCGCACTAGGCGTCTTTCTGTTTTCGCTGTTATCGTATGGATTTGACAATTTTTATCCAAATATTTTGCCACGTCAGTTCGTACCCGACAGCTTACTGTCGACGATTGATGCGGCCTTTGCGCTGATTCTTATTTATGAATTATTCGCATTAACGCTAGGTACGCGCGGTCCATTTATTTCGTTCATTCACCGCGAGTTTGAAATCATTTCCTTGATTGTACTGCGCGACGTATTTAAGCAGCTTGATCAGTTATCGGCAACGTTCAATCATCAGCTACTGGTGGAACTTGCCGTTGTTGCAGCGGGTAGCATACTCCTTTATTTTTTTGTTGAACTGTTAGAACGAGTGAGTAATAACTTGTTATCTGGCCCTATAAAAGAAGAAAGGCTGACGGAGAAGTCCTGGTTACTCGCCGTTAAATCCTTGTCGCAATTACTGCTGATTGTTTATTTTATAGGTATTGTGGCGTACGAAGGCATCGGCTGGTTAATAGGAGTGCCAACACTCGGTTATGGAACGAACTTTCTCATCTTGGTTTTTAGCGGATTAATCATATATAACATTTTAACGCTGTTTATTGTTCTGATTAGCGCGACGACGTACGAAACATTATTTGAACATTCTGCACTTGTGCTGGCGTCGTCTGTTGTGTTGATATCACTTCCTAGGGACCCATTAGTGTCAGTGCCTATGATTATTGGCGCATTATTATTCGTCATTGCGACAGTGTTTTTGCATGGCTATGCAAACGGCAATTCGTTCGGATCATTGGCACGTGAAAGTCGCAATAAACGGCGGGATAGTGAAAGCGCCCCGTAAAACGGGGCGCTGGCACCTAATTGATTTGTATTGCTGATATTGTATCAGCAGACGATTGGTTAACGGCCGCGCAATTTGCTTGCCGCCCACACAAAACCGGTGGTGGCACCACGTAGTGATGCGATACCGAGCGCCCTTGCGACGACGAGTATGCCTTGCCCAAGCGCAGCGCTAGGACTGGTAGGTATCCGCGGAGTAGGCCGCTCGACCTCTTGATAGCTGTCGATGCTGTGTTTCATAACTTCTCCTAAAGAAGTAGCGCAGCTTGCAGACAATCGGTCGGCTAACTGCATCTGGGCGTTGCCCAACGATAAACCAGATTAGGTTTAAATATAATATACCACGATTGCAATTATTTACAAGCAGCGCCGAATGCAAAAAAATGCGCACATTCACTCTTTCTACTATGATAGCCTGCAGACAGAGAAGTATAGGTAGTATCCTAGATTACTACTCCATATACTAACATTGACATAAATCATAATCTGTGTTAATATAAACATACGATGAGTAACTCTATGCGAACCACCACACATCGAATACTTGTGCCTGACCGCTCGGCGCAGCAAACGACCGTGCCTGATCGCCAGGTATCTGTTTTGCAGCGCAGCATTAATCCACCCGAACGTTCGCTACAGATTACTCGACACCCCGTGCAGCCAATAATGCGTCAAACGCACACCACCCTATCCGAACCGCAGCCATTCATGCTGCCAATGCCGCCAGTCCTACCAAAAGTAGCGACAGTTTTATCACTTTCGGCAGTGGCTCGACAGGCAGAAAAGCTTGGCACGGGTGTAGAAGACCTAGTATTACTGCTGCCTGCACACAACGAAGAACTGATTATCGCCGAAACGATTCGATCGGCCATCGCCGCCGGCCAACCCAAAAAAGACATCTATGTCGTCAACGACAATTCATCCGATGACACCGAGGCTATTGCCATTCGACTACTAGGCAAAGATAACGTCCTGACTGTTGAACGTAGCGGTAAAGCATTGGCCGTCAAAAAGGCAATCAACGCGTTTCAGATTGAATCACGCTACACTTGGCTACACATTGCCGATGCTGATAGTATCTTTTCGCAAAATTACTTTAGGCATTACCGCAAAAAACTTGATCCAAAAAAATACGCCGTCGCCGTCGGTTTTGTGCAAAGTTTGCGTGGCAACTGGATTAGCACCTACCGCGCATTGACGTATACTTACAGCCAGCAGGTGACTAGGCGTGTGCAATCGCACTTGGGAATGATATCGGTCTTTCCTGGTCCGATTACGTGTTTTCGGACTGACATCATCAAAGATTTAGAGTTTGGTGGCGCCAGTCTGACCGAAGATTTTGACATTACACTGCAGGTGCACCGTAAAAAACTAGGTAATATACTGTTTATTCCAAAAGCGGTCAACTATACACAGGATCCACAAACAATCGCAGATTTTTGTAAACAGAACTTACGCTGGCAACGTGGCTTCTTTCAAGGAGTTAAAAAATATAGAATTGGCTTTCGCGGTCAACGTATCGATGTCAGTCTGGGCTTTCAGATGTTTCAAACGCTCTTTTTCTTGTTACAGCTGCTTGTATTACTGCCGATGGTGCTGGTAATGACGGGTAACTGGATGGTTATTCCGGTAATCATCGCAATCGACATTATATTCAATGCAGCAATCGCACTGTTTTCGTCGGTTGCCGCCAAGCGTTGGGCGCTAATAGGCGCATTGCCATACTTTTACTTCCTGCGCTGGTTAGAAATCGGTATTTATTTGATGGCATTTGTTGAAGTCATCGTGCTGCAACGCTTCCAGGACGAAATTGTCGGCTGGTCAACGGCTGATCGTCGTTACAAACTATCTTCACAAGCACTGCTTGACGTTGCAAAATAATACATAAAGTCCACCGCACAACAAAATAACCGCCCCTTTACAGGGCGGTTATTTTAATGGGTTGTTGTATCCTAGCTCTCGCTGATTTGGCGGCTTTTGCGTGCCATAACCAATGAGATAACGTATACAGCGACGCCTAGTGCAATAAGACTTGCAGCGACGATGAATAGGTTGTCGTTAGCACCAGTAGTTGGTAGCATAGCGACACCAGGAGCAACAGCTGCCGGACCTTTACCATAATTCATGGATCTTCTCCTTTTTTATAGAGTTGCATAGTATCAAGATGCGAGGATTACTCGTACAAAACACTATCTCTCCCAAGTTAATATGCAATTGGCAGCGCCGTTATGCATAGCACCAATCACGAATGACCGGTGTTTACTAACACACACTCCTCAATACATATCTATACTACACTATTTATGCATTTTTGTAAAGTATATTATATATTATGTTTTACCATAAGCTTATTCATACAATATGCTTGACTTTTTGTTAATTTCAGTGTATTATGTTAATAATAGTTATAGTATGGAGTTTAATTATGAAGCGTATTAAGTTATACCTAGCCGCCTGTGCCGTATTGATCGGTACCGCTGCCGCAACTATTTTGCCAGCACTAGCAGCCGAAACAAATCTGATTGCAAACACTTCTGTCGAAACGGCAGAGACCACTAGCACGCCCGCTAACTGGCACCAAAGTAGGTGGGGTAATAATACCGCCGAACTACACTACAAAACACCAGGTAAAACGGGTGATCGCAGCCTGTACGTATCGATGAGCTCCCATACTGATGGTGACGCAAAATGGATGCACGATGCTGTCGCAGTTAAACCAAACACTTCATACACCTATACCAGCGCCTATAAGGCAAACGTTGCAACCGAAATAGATCTGCAATATACCGACACTAGCGGCAACGTATCGTACGCCTATGTTGATACGATTGCGCCAAGTACCGAATGGGGTCGCGTATCAGTTGATTTTTTGACGCCTGCAAATGTTGCAAAGGTGACTGTTATGCATATCGTGGCAACCCCTGGCTGGTTACAGACAGACGATTTTACTCTAACGACCACGACACCTGAATCACACGACGATCATGATCATAACGCCATTATTAATAGTTCGTTCGAGGTAGAAAAAGCAGGTGTGCCTGCTGCTTGGTATACAAACAGCTGGGGTGAAAATACCGCCAAGTTTAGTTATGAGAATACTGGACGTACCGGTACTCGTAGCGCCAAAGTCACCATCACCGACTACAAAAGTGGTGACGCCAAATGGTTCGCTGAAACCAGTGCTGTTACTCCTGGAAAAAACTATCTGTATCGTGATTATTACAAATCAAACGTTCCGACACGCGTTGTCGCCGCCTTTGTTGATGCTAATAATAACTATTCGTATCATGAATTAGCTGGCGCAAGTGCCAGCGCTACGGATTGGAAACTGTACAGCACTACCTTTACTGCGCCAGACACAGCCGTAAAAGTATCGATCTATCACGTTGTTGACCGCGTTGGCAGCCTAACACTCGATGATACCAGCCTGGACATTGCGCTGCCGTCAGGTCCGACCGACCCTGTAGTGACTCCACCAGCCGAACAAGCAATTCCGATTCCGAATGCGTCATTGGAAACAGCAAACGGTGCCGTGCCAGCCAATTGGCAAAAAAGTAGCTGGGGCACAAATAACGCGACACACCAATACGTCAACGAAGGTCACACGGGCACAAAAAGTGCAAAAATCACCATGAGCAATTACGTCAGTGGTGACGCCAAATGGTATTTTGATCCAATCAAATCATTAAAAGCAGGGCAGCAATATCGTTTTACTACCTGGTATAAATCAAACGTCACGCCACATGCGGTCGCGATGTTCACGATGGCCGATGGCAGCGCAAAATACTTTGGTATGCCAATTACTCAGCCAAGCGGCAGCTCGTCGCAGTGGCAAAAATATACGGACACCTTTACTGTTCCGGCCGGCGCCGTATCAACATCAGTCTTTTTGTTCATCAACCAAAACGGTTGGTTGCAGACAGATGACTACAGCTTGACGACGTACCAACCGCGTGGTTTTGAACGTCCATTACTAACAATGACATTTGATGATGGACACGAAGATAACGCTACTAACGCACTGCCGTTACTCAACCAATATGGTCTAAAAACTACTCAGTGTTACGCCAGCTCGTTCATCGAAGGCCGCTCACAACAAATCATCGACGGTGTCCTAGCATTCCAAAATAGCGGCCACGAAATTTGTTCACACACCGTATCGCACCCGTTCCTGACTAGTTTGAACAGTAGCAGTTTGACCTATGAATTGCAGCATTCAAAACAATATTTGGAAAAGTTAATCGGCGAACCAGTTGTTAACTTTGCATCACCATACGGCGATTACAACGCCACTGTTGTTAACGAATTGAAAAAGTATTATAAGTCACACCGTAGTGTTGACGAAGGCTATAACTCGAAAGATAATTTCGACGCCTACAACCTGCGCGTGCAAAACGTATTAGACACGACCAGCGCACAACAAGTGTCTGCATGGATTAAAAAAGCACAAGCCGAAAATACATGGTTGATACTAGTGTACCACCGTGTGGCTGACAACCCAGGACCATACGATAGCTACAAAGATGTCTTTGCAGAACACGTCCGTACCATTAGCGACAGCGGCATTACCGTCAAAACCTACAACGACGCATTGAACGAAGTAACCGACCAATTATAAACCACAGATACTGACGATATTGTTAGTCAGTATCGAATAGCCAAAGTGCTATGCCGTTAGCTTGTAGATCGTGCGCAAAAGCTTTAAAAACGTAAGTGCTAGGACTGGTCGTTACCGTATTATTTGACCAATACGACCAGTCGGTTGCTTCGGTAACATCAGATTTGTTCTCGGCAAAAAGGTGAATTGACACTGAAAAACCTTGCTCTTGCAGGGTTTTTGCCTGGCGAGTAACACCTGTTAACATCGCAAGTCGCTGCTGCGGGCTAATGCTTACTTGTTGGGTTGATTTATCAGCATACTTTGTGCCAAAAGTACCGGTATTCAGCCAGATATCCTGGACACCAAGTATTTTGGCAGCTTCGGCCGCCAAGCCAACGCGCAAATACTGTTGCGGATCAACGACCGCTGTTCCGCTTTGATTAGCCGGTGGCGCCCACGGAAAACCTTGCAGACCAAAACTATCAATCAGCCCGTTTGGTATATCACGAACATACGGCGCCAGACTAACGGCCCGGCCATCGTTCCAACTATCGACGGATGGGTAGGTTAGTGTATCTAACAAAATACTCGCTTTGCTGTCAGGAAAATGTTTCTTTTGATAAGAAACCGTTTTGATGACGCTAGCAGAAAAATCTTTTGGATTAAGGCTTGTCCAGACAGGCATATTTCCTTCGGGAAAAGGCACCCATGTACCCATCATTGTATCTGTAATTCCCGCCGCTTTAATCGATGCGAAATATGTATCAAGCACCTCATCATAGCCACCTGCTTGATACTCGCTCATATCAACCAAACCAGTACTTGTCGTCGGTTCGATAAACACCAGTGGCGCAATACCATGTGCTGCAAATTCATGTAATTGCACGGCGACGTTGGCCGCATATCCACGTGCTTCTTGAATAGTTGCGGGAGTAGCGACAAAGAAAGATATTTGGGGCGTTACGCGGCTACCACACACACGTTCGTATTGGGCTAGCTTTTTTAAATACGATGAACGAGCGGTGACTAGTTTTGGTGTTAACGCATGTGGCGACGTGCAATCCATCGCCAGGGGTGACAATGCGTCTTTTGTCATGTGCGCAAATGTTGTATCTGTGTCATTAGGCGAAAACACCTGTAGTGCATTTTGATGAGTAGGGTACATAAACACTCCACTTGCCATCGACCACGAAGGTGACTGTACCGCAATCACTTTTACCAGCGGAACGGCGACTAAAACGGTCGCGCCCACAACAACAGCGGCGGCCGTTATTTGATTGCGTCGTTGCTGACGTCGCTTTTTTATCGTCAATGTCATTTGGTAACAATTATACTATGATGTGGCGCATTTGGGAAATTAAGTATATGAATAAAATTGCACAAAAGTGGGGTGGGGATAGTAATACATCACTCTTGTGCTTTTCACTGGATATTTGTAGGTGAACAGTCTATTATAGATTACATGAAAATGACATTCACTTCGCTCAATGTCCAGGGGTTTGATAATTGGGAAAATCGGCAAGTAAAGATCATTGATTACTTACAGCGGACAGATCCAGATATCGTATTGTTTCAAGAAGTAACATTTTTACCACAAATTTCATCCCACAATCAAGTAGGGTTACTCAATAAATCGTTGGCTTATCCCTACGAAAACACCGCGGTGACACGCCTGCAGGATAGCCCGCACTACGAAACGTATAGGGAAGGTTTGGGTGTCATCAGCAAATGGCCAATTACAAACAGCGAAACGATTATACTAAAGCAAAATCCCGAGGACGAGCACCAGCGAATCGTTCAACTCATCGACATCACGTGTGACAATCAGGTAATTAAATTTGCAAACATTCATTTTTCGATTAGCGACACTAACGAGAACTTTCCGCGCGACCATCTACAGGAACTTTTAGACATATTTAAATCACGAAACGAAGTACGTATTATCGGCGGCGATTTTAACATGAACGACATAGACTTGCATGCTGATTTGTGGCAAGATGCCTATATTTCATCGTCCACGGTGCCATATATGACGTTTCCAGGCATGAACAAACGAGTAGATTATTTTCTACTACCAAAAGATCACGCCTTTCTGGATATCTTTACCTCGCCAGATGATCTGTCAGACCACCGCGCCCTCAGTGTCACCGTCAAAGACGCCGTGCCTTTGCACACCATAAAGCACGCTGCAGCCCCTATGGACGCCGTACTTTAAGTATTACCCAAAATGCGATACAATCACAACATGAATAAGCGTAACCTTGTTGCAGGTGATATCAAAAACAGTACATCTCACCGTAAAAATAAAGGTTTTACGATTGTTGAACTAATCATCATTATTGTTATAATTGGACTTCTCGTAGCGATCAGTGTGGTGAGCTATAGACAGGTGACAAAAGGGGCAAACGACGACCAGCGCAAAGCAGACATAGCGGTTTTTCAAAATGAGCTTGAAAAATTTTATAGCGAAAATGGCGTTTATCCACCTGGTTGCCCCGATTCAACGTGTACAACATCGTTTTTGACTAATAATACTTCGTCATCGATGTTTGTTCCCAGCATGACCATCACCACGATGAAAACCATTCTACCAGGTATCAATGTCGAATTTGGTGATCCATTGTCGCCCACAAAGACAACCCCTCTAATGCTACGATCTAACGCGCAAAAAGAATATTATTACTTTGGTGGAACAATTAATGTTAACTTGTCAGCTTCGTCGGTATCATACGCCGCAAACGCCAATTTTCCTTGCACTGTTCAGTCAGCGCTTTCACCGGGTCAGGTTGGTTCGTATGTTGTCGGCTATTTTAGTGAGGTTACGAATGCGTGGGTTGTCAAGGCCGGTCGTCATGGTGTACCAATGGTTGTCAATGCACCTTGCGTTGTCATTAAATCCTAGATTAGAGTAAACTATAGGGATGAGCAAAAAAACTTTTCCTATTGTAGAAATGATGCTAGATAAAATTGTCGGCGGCGGCCAAACCCTTGGTAGCTTGGATTATGGTAAAAAAGCGTTTGTGTGGGGTGGTCTGCCCGGTGAAAAGGTAAGTGTTCAGTTAACCAAAAAGAAGTCGAGTTTTGTTGAAGGCATTGTGACAGAAGTCTTGGAGCCAAGCGCCGATCGCGTCAGTCCCGTCGACGAATCCAGTTATCTATCGACCAGTCCTTGGCAGATTATAAAGTTTGAACGCGAACAACATTATAAAGCTGCACTTATCGAAGAAGCGTTTGAATTACACGACATCGTATTGCCAGATCCCATCAAAGTCTATAGTGACAATAACGAGCTAGCGTACCGCAACAAATTAGAGTTCAGCTGGTGGTGGGATAAAGAAGGCGATCAGCTCGACTTGGCATTCTTTCGTCGTGGTACACATGGCAAAATTCCGGTTGATGGCAGCAGTTTAGCTGACCCGAAAATCAACCAGGCTGCTCGTGCGGTTCGCGATACGTTGCGCACTCGAAACGTGCAGGCTTATGTCCTAAAAACATTATTGATTCGATCAAACCGTCAGGGTGATGTTGTCGCCCAGTTGTACGTCAAAGACGAAATATTTGACGCATTTACCGAACAAGAGTTGAATGATTTAGGTATTGCTGGTTTTGAAATAATTTATTCTAACCCAAAAAGTCCCGCGAGTGTTATCACCAAACGTCTACAAGCGTGGGGTGAAACCAGTTTAACGGATACTATTTTGGACGTACCGTTTACCTACGCTGTCGAAGGCTTTTTTCAAATCAACCTACCTGTATACGAACAAGCTCTGCGTGATATGAAAGAATGGGCACCCGCCGACAAACCAGCCGTCGATTTATATAGCGGTGTTGGAACAATCGGCTTGACGATTGGCGGCAAAAACGTCACGATGGTCGAAATTAATGAAAATGCCGTCCGCGAAATGCAGCGTAATATTACAGCACTCGAACGTGAAAAAGCCGTCAAAGCAATTTTGGCACCTAGTGAAACAGCGCTGGAACATATCAGTAGCGACGCGACGATTATTGTCGACCCGCCACGTGCTGGGCTACACGAAGATGTCGTTAAAAAGTTGCTTGAAACAACGCCAGAACGAATTATCTATCTGTCCTGCAATCCTGTAACGCAGGCCCGCGACGTGGCACTACTAGGCGAAACCTACGGAATCCGTTCTCATCGTGGATATAACTTCTTCCCGCGCACGCCGCATATTGAACATTTGGTTGTTTTGGATTTGAAAAAGTAGGCTCTGACACCATTTTCTCACCATCAAAACACTAACTTGTTTTGATTCTACGGTAGGCAAATTTTGCTGCCACGCGCCAGTTGTCGTGTGCGTCACTATCGTACTGATAAATGTGTCCGTCTTTAACTTCGCTGACCAGAATCATCGCAGGATTGTACGGCGCTAATGTGCGGTAAAAAATAATATCCTCGTCGCCCACGTGCCCGCGACCCGGAAAAACAGCACTGAACTTTTCGCGTCCAATCCGGTCAAAATAATCAGGCTGGCCTTTGGGTGGCAAATACAATTCGGCCTTTAATCCCATGCGCGTAATAATTTTTTTAATGTCACTCAGCAACAGTTTTGAATGACCCGATACATATACGAGCAACTGTTTCTTTTTTGTTAAAAAAACGGTTGCCGTTGTGGTGCGACTGACTTCGACTTGCCGAACGATTACTTGACTAATATCGATATCCATACCAAACTGATCCTTCGCAATGCGCTCTAGCGCCATATCATCATAAATCTCATCAGTCATAACTGGGTATAGTATACCATTTTTTAACTGGTTAATGCGGTTTTCACTTTTATATCACTTTTTGGATAATATTGTGAAAGAGTGTATACTATTAAAATAATGGAAACACCGATACTAAAGCACCAATATGATTTTCCTGAAGTAGATTTAACAGAGGAAAATGCCGCTTTTCTGGAAAATTTTTTGCAAAATTATAGCCTTGTTGAAGCTAGCCATCTTGATACCAAACAAAGTCATTTACTGTACAATATGGCGCACATAGCCGCCAAACAATCACAAGGCGTGTTTAACAATGATAATTATCATGCAGAGTTTGCTCACGGATTTACTACCTACGAAATCATCACTTCACTGGTTACACCGCGCCCCGCATACACCAAAGCACCTTCCGTTATTGCCGCCTCACGTAACTTGGCTGATGCACTTGATGGCCAAAATTTAAGGGAATTTCTGACAGATACGTACGACGAATTTAACACCCAACAACCAACGACAGTCGAAGTCGTCACACATGCCACCGACCGCTACCGCCATGGTCTTGCTCGACACGCCATTCTGGGAGCCGCTGTCAAACGACAACTAGAACTCGATACACGTGAGTACGAAAATAATCTGATAGAAAGGTGTTTAGTATTATGAATCTAATCACACTTGAAGCTCAAAATAATTTCCCACACGAGGACATCAGCGATAGTAATGCTGAAATATTAGAAATGTTGCTACAAAATCAGACGATACATGAAAGCTCACACAAATCCGCCGAAGCAGCGAGTATTTTATATAAGATGGGACATCAGACGCTTCTGACGGCCAGTCAAATCGAACCTGAACTAAGTCAGTCAGATGCATTGTCCCATGGTATTAGCACCTACGAAGCGATTTCAGCGTTAGTCCATCCGAATGTCGATGCTGAAGTTCACGATTCAATTACTATTCACCCCCACCTAAAAATGGCTTACATGGCTCTTCGTTATAATTTTGATGATGAAACAGAAAGGGTATATAGCTATTTCGGAGAAAACCTACCACGAATGAGACAGATTGTCGAAACAAGCGCTGAGCGGTTCCATAAACGACCACGAGAATATGCGATTATCGGTGCCGCATTGGCACATCAAATCGATATCAATGCTTCACGGTAGCTATTATAGGCTACAATAGTAACAATGGACTTTTCAACTCGTTACGCTAAATTAAACGCTGCCCAAAAACAGGCCGTCGACACAATTGATGGGCCGGTGATGGTGGTAGCGGGGCCAGGCACGGGCAAAACCGAGTTGCTGAGTATGCGCGCTGCAAATATTTTGCAAAAGACCGACACGTTGCCCGAAAATATTTTATGTTTAACGTTTACCGAAAGCGGCGCTAGCGCTATGCGCGAACGTATGGTGCAAATTATCGGCAAAGAGGCATACAAAGTAGCCATTCACACATTTCATAGTTTTGGTGCCGAAATTATTAATCAAAACGGCGACTTTTTTTATCACGGCGCAACGTTTCGGGCAGCTGACGAACTGAGCAGTTACGAGTTGCTGCGTGGTATTTTTGATGAGTTAGAATACAGTAGCCCGCTTGCAGGTAAAATGAATGGGGAGTACACGCATCTAGGTGATGCGCTGATGACCATTTCTGAACTAAAGAAAAGTGGTCTGACCAGCGATGAACTTTTATTACTGCTGGATGCTAACGACCAAGTTATTGATGTAAGCGAACCGCTGCTTGGTGTCGCTTTTGGTCCGAAAATCAGCAAAACGACGGCCGATGCCTTGCGCCCGCTCGTCGATCCAATTCGTAGCAGTGGTACACGCATTCCGCTACCCAACATCGTGCCGCTGTCACATATTATTGCCGATAGTCTGCAACATGCAATCGATCAAGCTGACACTACAAACTCTACCAAACCAATAACCGCCTGGCGAAACGCATGGATGAAAAAGAACGAGATAGGTGATTTTGTATTAAAAACACGCGACCGCCAATTAAAGCTGCGCGCAGTTAGCTTTATTTATTACCAATATCTTGCTCGCATGCAAGAATCCGAATTATACGATTTTGACGATATGATTTTGCGTGTTGTCCATGCCATGGAAGTATTTCCGGCCTTGCAATTAAACCTGCAAGAAAAGCACCAGTACATTATGGTAGACGAGTTTCAGGATACTAACATGGCGCAAATGCGCATCCTGTACAACCTGACCAATAATGAAGCAAATAATGGCCGACCGAACATTCTGGTTGTGGGTGATGATGACCAGGCGATTTATAGTTTTCAGGGCGCAGATATCAGTAATATTATTAATTTTCGACAAACCTATAGCGATGTCACGACAATTACGTTGACCGACAACTACCGTTCGGCAGCACCTATTTTAGACCGTGCGCGTGAAGTAATTACGCAGGGCGATAGTCGTTTAGAAAATATTATCCCCGAACTTGATAAAACGCTAACTGCGCATCGCAGCCAAACTGGTAGCACAATTCATTTGCTAGAAACCGAAACAAAACACGACGAACGGCAGCTTTTGGTGCAGTCAATTAAAGAACGGATTGATAGCGGTCAACCACCAGAAACAATTGCCGTTCTGGCGCGCCGCCATCACGAAATTATTAGCCTGCTGCCGTATTTTGCAAATGCAAACATTAACGTTAACTATGAACGGCGTGATAACGTACTGGATATCGACCCGATTATTGCGTTGGAGAAAATGGCGACATTACTGGTAGCGCTATTCGAAAGTCGCCACGATCAAGCAAATGCGATTTTGCCAGAATTACTTGCGCACCCAGCGTTTGGTTTTGAGCCAGCTGCGATTTGGAGACTTAGTTTGGCGGCCTACGGGCAGCGTACTTCATGGATGGAAGTGATGGCTATCACACCAGCATTCGTACCGCTACATAGCTGGCTGATTACCGTTGCCGGACAGGTGCCACATACACCGCTTGAATATATCCTCGATACTATCATGGGACGCAGTACACCTGATGATTGTGAATTTACCTCGCCATTTTTTGAGTATTTTTTCCCGCTCGATAAACTCAAAACACAACCAGATGAATATTTGGTCTACCTAGAAGCCTTGCGGACAATTCGCACTAAATTACGCGATTATCAACCACAGCAAACGCCAACGCTACGAACGTTACTAGAATTTATTGCCTTGCATCGCCAACTTGGAAGTGTCATCACAAGCATACGACCACACATTAATAGGCAGCAGGGCGCTATCAATTTGATGACCGCACATAAATCTAAAGGTCTGGAATTTGATACCGTATATATCATCGGTGCCATCGATAGCGCATGGGGTGAACGCGTCCGTAGCCGTAGCCGCTTGATTAGCTACCCAGAAAACCTACCGTTAACACCAAGTGGCGACAATTTAAATGAACGTATGCGACTGTTCTTTGTCGCTATGACGAGGGCGCGTAAACACTTGATTATCAGCTATAGCACGTCGGATGATTCTGGTAAAAATACGTTATGTGCCAGCTTTTTACTTTCGACATCTCTGCAGCCAGAAACGATAGATTTTGAACACGACAACACACAGCTTGTCACCAGTGCCGAGCTGCGCTGGTACGAACCAATCATTTCGTTATCAACGGGTACAATGCAGGAATTACTGGCACCAACCCTCGAAAATTACAAACTTAGCGTGACGCACTTTAATAATTTTTTGGATGTCAGTCGGGGCGGTCCACAAGCATTTTTGATGAATAATCTGTTACGTTTTCCGCAGGCAATGAGTCCTAGCGCTGCCTATGGTTCGGCGATCCACAAAACATTACAGCAAGCACATTCGCATATGGCCGCCACAAAACAACAGCGACCAGTCGAAGACGTACTGCGTGATTTTGAACAAAATTTGCGTAGTCAACATCTTTCTGAAGCCGATTTTGCAATTTACTTTCAAAAGGGTAGCGATGCGTTAAACGCATTTTTAACTGAAAAGTATGCATCGTTTAGTCCGTTACAAAAAGTTGAATTAAACTTTGCTGGCCAACAAGTGATGATAGACAAAGCACACTTAACGGGCGCACTCGATTTGGTCACTATTTCAGCAGAAGACAAAACAATTGTCGTCACCGACTACAAAACCGGCAAAGCTAGCACCAGTTGGACAGGCAAAACAGACTACGAAAAAATCAAGCTACATAAATACAAACAACAACTGATGTTTTACAAGTTACTGATCGAACATTCACGTGATTATGGTCAGTACACGGTGACAAATGGCTGCTTGCAATTTGTTGAACCAACAATACGCGGCGAGATACTCAGCCTAGAGGCAAGCTGCTCAGCAGAAGAACTCGACACTTTTCGGCGGCTCATTCAGGCCGTCTGGCATAAAATTATCACACTTGATTTACCCGATACCAGCACCTACGAACAAAACTACAAAGGCATGCTGGCGTTCGAGCAAGACCTACTTGGCGAACATTGACATATAGGCGATTAAACGTTACTATAAGTTGTGTGTTTACGGCACTATGAACGTTATCGTTCGTGCCGTGCGCACGAAATTTGACAGGAATAGTGTATATATTGTTAGTACGCACGGGGTGTAGTTACAGTCTGGTAGTACGCTGTGTTCGGGACACAGAAAGTCGCAGGTTCAAATCCTGCCACCCCGACGGGGTCGGGCGAAGCATTTATAACCTGTAGTAGACTGGCGTTAGCCGGAAAATTATGGAGAGATGCTTTCGTCCGACCCTACCAATCATCTCTAGGAATAGAGACACAACCTACGATTACGAAAAGATGTGGCAGCTATGTCGAGTGACTATGCTTTCAAAAAAGCGCGTGATGATGCCAACAAGGCAGCAAAAAATAACAGTGGTCGTCGAGACCCATCCTTGGATTCGCTCCGTGACTCTGAACGCGCAAAACTGTTGTTGGAGTACAAAAACAAGAAGATCGACCCGCCATACTGGCTTAAAAACTAGATATACGGAGACGCCTTGGTATTCCCAGCGCGAAAAATCGGACCAAGCACTATTCCTGTCCGTCTCTCATTATATATAACACTGTGTTGTGTATAGCGAGAGGCGTTCTCTTTTTATCAAAATTATGGCACAATAGTGATAAGCATTATTACTATATGACAAGGAGAATCGTAGTGAGTTCGTATGAAGATCAACCGTTGCCCGTTGAAGATCTAACAGAAACATCTATTGCAACAGAGGAAAAATTAGCTTATTGGGAGCGACGACTATTAGAAGGAGAGCGTAAAGCGGCCTACGCACGACGTATGCTAGGACGCATGACAGTTCAGCAAGAAGTTCTGTTTACAATGCCCAGCCCAATGTCAATTCAGGCAGCAGACCTTGATAAATTTGGCGTTAACGCAGTCACCAGAACATCAACCGCAAAAACCGATAAACATTTTAATCCGTCCGATGCATTTGCGCGAGTTCTTGACACCGCAAACATCGACTAGCACATATTATGACGACATTTTGGAACGAACTACCACGACCGTTTTTTATTCTTGCCCCAATGGAGGCAGTCACCGACGTGGTTTTTCGTCATGTCGTGTCGGCGGCGGCTCGACCAGACATATTTTTCACCGAATTTACCAACGCAAGTAGTTATTGCAGCGAAAAGGGAATTCATAGCACACGCGGCCGTCTGGCATTTACAGACGACGAACACCCGATGGTGGCACAAATATGGGGTAATAAACCTGATGAATTTTCGCGCATGACTCGCGGGCTGGCCGACATGGGTTACCAAGGAATTGATATTAATATGGGCTGCCCTGATAAATCCGTCGTCAAAGGCGGTTCCGGAAGTGGTCTGATTCGTACCCCCGACCTCGCTACCCAACTGATTGCCAGCGCCAAAGAAGGCGGATTACCAATTAGCGTTAAAACGCGACTCGGGTATAGTTCGACTGACGAATGGCGCGACTGGCTAACACATCTGTTACAGCAAGACATCGTTAACCTGACGATTCATTTGCGCACCCGCAAGGAAATGAGTAAAGTTGATGCGCATTTTGAACTGATCCCAGCAATCAAACAATTACGCGACGAAATCGCACCGCAGACGCTACTAACGATCAACGGCGACATTCACGATCGTCAGCACGGCCTAGAGCTGATCGAAAAGTACGGCGTTGACGGAGTGATGATTGGTCGCGGCGTGTTTACAAATCCATTTGCGTTTGAGTCTGAGAAACAAACGCACAGCAAAGAAGAGTTGCTACGACTCCTTCAACTTCACCTTGATTTGTTCGACAAATATTCCACCCAGCTGGAACCACGACGTTATGAACCGCTAAAGCGTTTTTTCAAAATTTATATCCGTGATTTTCCTGGCGCTAGCGAACTACGCGAAAAACTAATGCACACAAAAACAACCGACGAAGCACGCCGATTGCTTTAAATGTTTCGATTATTCGATAACGGTCACACGTTGACGCGGCCCAGCCAAAACAAACGCGGTTGCTAAGTTGTAATAAGTCATTGCAGCAATTTTTTGCGCGACTTCTTCGTCGTTTTCTGACGTCAGACGGGCAGCTTGTTCAAACGACCACACGTCAACATTAAACGCTTCGTAATCTGATC
Source organism: Saccharimonadales bacterium (SeqCode) (assembly GCA_035704495.1). Classification (GTDB taxonomy): domain Bacteria; phylum Patescibacteriota; class Saccharimonadia; order Saccharimonadales; family Saccharimonadaceae; genus UBA6022. The sequence goes on along the minus strand of DASSWW010000007.1, from coordinate 799 downwards.
CGAATGCAGCCTGTAATGTATCGCGATCAAGCGTTACACCAGGTCGTGTACAAACAGTTAGGACTACTTCATTGTGTTCGCCATCAAGATGATCGACAAACTCTTCCTTTGCATTTGCTTCAAGCACCGACAGCAGCTCGGCACCAGACGAAAATTCTGTGCGCTGGGTGGCATTATCAACTATCATATTGTGAACATCATCAGCAATATCAATGCCTAGTTGACTCGCGACCGAACGAAGTGTGTCGCCTCGTTCGCTGATATATTGATACATCTGTGGCAGTTTGTCGTTAGCGCCACAACCGCTTATTTCGTCATGTGCGTGCGAATCGGTGTGTCCACCGACTTCATAGCCATTGGACGTCAGCATTTCAACGACTGCCGTATAGCCAGCGACGGTTGAATCATCATAGCCAGCAAAGCGTTTGGTTGTCAGATCGTCAGCCACAAAAATCGATTCTGTCCCACCAGCAGCATTAGGCGCAAGCGAATGTGCACCCGTTGGAATATTGCGTCCATCAACACAACGTACCGGTATCGTAACGCCGTTTGTAATCTCTTTATGAAACTCGCCGCGGCCAACCCGTTCGGTAAATTCTTCTAATCGCTCTTGTTGATTTTGACCGGCTTCGATTGTACCGATTGCCGCATCGCCTAGTTCCATAAACGCAACTTTTTGTTCCATTTCATCTGTATCCTTTGGGTGGTGTTCCATACGTATCACTTGTTTAGTTTTATTACTATTCATCATTTTACGCTGATACGTAACGAATACAAGGTAATGCAATACCTAGCGATG